>CACKKY010000014.1 GCA_902600855.1 uncultured Pelagibacteraceae bacterium
TTACCGGATCTTCAATATCCCAGTGTATGATTTGATTTTCCTTAGGCCAAATAGGACATACTTCATTATTTGCATTATTACATACAGTTATAACATGATCAATTTTGATTTCTCCATTAACAAAAAAATTAAAATTTTTAGATGAGTAATTTTGAAGATTGAAACCTTTATCATTTAAAAAATGTTTTATATCTTTGTTAATTTCTCCAGAAGGATTACTACCAGCACTATAGGCTTTGAATTTATCATTATATCTATTATTAACTAAAGACTCAGCTATGATACTTCTTGCAGAGTTTCCTGTACAAACAAATAATATGTTTTTCACTAAATAATAATCTTATAAATCCCTACTAAGAACAATGGTATTTGTAGTCCAAAGTTAGTTATTATCGCTTTATCTTTGCTAACAAATCCAGCGATAGTCCATCCAACAACTCCTAATCCATGAAAGTATATATTTAAAGGATATATATTTAGGTTTGTTAATAGAATACCAACTAAAACTAGAAATGTACTTATCCATTTAAGATATTTTTCAATAAACATTACTCTCTCCTATATTTAAGTTTTGTTAAGAATTTATTACAATTTTTTAGAAACATTAACTTTATAAATTTAAGTGTTTATTATTCTAGCTTATTAACGTCAGCTTCAACTATTTCTTCTATAGGCTTATGTATTCGCCAATTTTTAGTTAATCCATCTTCTGATCTTGCTGTTATAACAGTTTCTGTGGGTGGACAATCTGGTTCATGACAATTTAGTTCTGCTACACTTAAAATTGTAGTTTCTGGTAATTCATATTTCTTTATGAATAAAAGTTTTAAATTTCTTGTAGCTTCTATATTTGGTTTCTTTTTATTAAACATTACTTATTTCTTTTCTTCATCCCATATTGAAGTCCATAGGATATTTCCTCCCATGTCGCCAATTAATACATGCGAACGATCCTCTGTTACTGCTATTGCTGAAACCTCAGATCCTGTAAAACTTCGAATGATAATTGTATTATTTGTATTTTCAATTTGTGATAAAAACACTGAACCCTCATTTAGACCAGAGAAAATAGCATTTTCATTAGGAAAAGGTTCTACGTATGTCACAAGTTTATTAGCTAAATAAGGAAGACAAATTGGACTACGACCCATTGGCCCATCTCCATCAAATGGCCAGCAAATTGCATCTATTGCCCCAGAAGTTGCCAAATATTTCGAGTCTCCAACAAAACCAAAACTTTTAATTTTAGAACCATAACCTGACATAGCAAAATCAATTTTATCTTTTAATCTCCAACAATGAATTTGATTTTCTTGCATAGAGGTCACTAAGTATTGACCGTCAGGACTAAAACTTACTTTGTTATGAGAACCTTTCCAATCTAATTTAGTAGACTTCCATTTATTGCTATAATCTTTTTTCCAGACAGTAACACCTCCATATCTAGCTACTGCTAGTCTTCTTCCTTTAGCATCAAATGCTAAACCTCCAATTGTGCTATCATGATCTAAAGATTTTGGTACTTTTTTATTTTTGTCCCAATAGTAAACCACCTTTCCTGATGAACAAACTAGATTTCCATTATGTGCTGTTACATGATCTACCCAACGAGAACCAAAGTTAGTAATTTCAGTTATTTCTCCCTTAAGTGAAATTTTTAAAAAACGACCATCGTCTCCACCCGTTAAGATATTATCACCGTCAGTTGACATACAAAGAACAACACCATCATGTGCTTTTATTGGTTCAGAACTTTGACCTGAGAAAAAAATTCTCACAGTCCCATCACCAAATCCAACTGCTATAGAATTACCAATTGAAACAGCATTAGTTACAGGGATCTTAAGCTTAAACTCAGTTCCCCGTTGTTCAAATTTAGTTTTATCTAATTCTGGGAATTGATCTACATCAGCTGTCATGCCGATTTACAGTTCTCAAATCCTTCTTTTAAGTTCATGCTCTCAAGATTTCGACCAATGAAAACTAGACGAGAACTACGTTCTTTTCCTTCAGGCCATTTTCCCATTGGGGAAGCATCCATTAACATATGTACACCTTGAAAAACGTATCGATCACTTTCATCTTTAAAATCAAGAATTCCTTTAGTTCTAAGTATATCTTGACCCTTTGTTTGTAAAAGCTTGCCAAACCAAGTTTGAAATTTTTCCATGTCTAAAGGAGTATCCGAAACAAATGAAACACTAGTCACATCATCGTCGTGCTCATGATCATGATCTGACTCTAAAAAATCAGGCTCTACCTCTAAAACTCTTTTTAAACTAAAAGCGTCAAGATTTAGAATTTCATCTAATGGTACTCCACATTTAGTAGTGTTTATAATTTTGGCAAAGGGATTAATTTTACGAATACGATTTTTTACCTGTTCTAAATCACTTTCTTTTACTAAATCAATCTTATTTAATAATATAACATCACCAAAAGCTATTTGTTCCTCAGCCTCATGATGATCTACTATTTGTGAACTTAGATGAACAGCATCTGCAACAGTTACAATAGCATCTAATTTTGTTCGTTCAGCAACATCCTGATCTACAAAAAAAGTTTGCGCTACGGGAGCAGGGTCAGCCAGACCTGTTGTTTCAACTATAATTGCATCAAGTTTATCTGCACGCTTCATAAGACCGCTTAGGATACGTATTAAATCACCCCTAACAGTACAACAAATGCATCCATTATTCATTTCAAACACTTCTTCATCTGCGTCAACAACTAGATCGTTATCAATTCCTTGTTCACCAAACTCATTTACAATCACAGCATATTTTTTACCGTGTTGCTCAGTTAAAATTCGATTTAGAAGAGTTGTCTTTCCTGCTCCAAGAAATCCCGTTAAAACTGTTACTGGAACTTGATTAGAATTTTCCAAATTAACAACCTTTGAAAGATGCAGACATATTTTTAATCAGATCAAAATATAAATCTTTTCCTGGGTTTAAAGTAGCTCCTAAAGGATCTACAACACCAGTTTTTATATTCATATCTTTTGCAACTGCTTTTATAATATCAGGATTAAATTGAGGTTCTGAAAATACACAAGTAACATTATCATGTTCAATAATTTCTCTTATCTCAGCTAATTGCTCAGCACCTGGCATAACATCAGTATTTACAGTAAATGCACCTAATATATTTACATTAAATCTCTCTTCAAAGTACTGATACGCATCATGAAAAACAATTGATGCAGTACTTTGATTTAGTTCAGTCATTACATTCATAGTAAGCTTATCTAAGTCCCTTAGAGCATTTTCTAAATTCTTTTTATAAACTGAAGCATTTTTAGAGTCGTTTTCTATTAAATGCTCAGTCATTTCTTTAAGAATAACTTTAGCATTAATAGGATCTAACCAAATATGTGGATCAAATTCACCGTGGGCATGACCTTCATGACCATCGTGATCATCATGTCCATCTTCTTTATGACCATCTTCATCATGACCATCGTGATCATCATGTCCGTCTTCTTTGTGACCATCTTCATCATGACCGTCGTGATCATCATGTCCGTCCTTCTTCTTTTTAGCATGTCCATCATGATCATCATCGTGATCATCATGTCCGTCCTTCTTCTTTTTAGCATGTCCATCATGATCATCATCGTGATCATCCTCACCATGACCATGATCGTCGTGATCATCAAATATATTTCTTTCTCTAAATTTTAATACATTCAAACCTTTAATACCCATTAACTCAATTTTTTCTGCTTTCTTTGCAATTGAACCAAGAGGTTTTTCTAAAAAATTTTCTAAGTCTTCACCAACCCAAAATATAAGATCAGCATTCTGTAACATTTTAGCATGTGATGGTTTCATTGAAAATCCATGTGGAGATGCATATCCATCAACTATTAAATCTGGTTTAGCTACACCATCCATTAGGTAACTAGCTAAAGAGTGTATTGGTTTAATTGATGCAACAACTTTAATTTCAGCATTTGCAGGTGAAAAGAATGTTATTAATGATAAGATAGTTAAAAGGAATGGTATTTTTTTTAGATTTTTCATAATTTAATATTTAAGGGTTGTTATAATATAACGTTATGTAATAATATAACATTAATTAGTCAAGTAATAAAATTTTAATGAATAATAGTATTTTAGTTAAGTTAAATAATGCAGGATTTCGTCATAGAGATAAGTGGTTAGTTGAAGGTGTCTCTTTAGAAGTCCATAAAGGTAAAATTGTAACTTTAATTGGTCCTAATGGTTCAGGAAAAAGTACAACCGCAAAAATTGTTTTAGGTATCTATAAAAATATAAAAGGTACTGTTGAAAAGTACACTAATAAGATCGGATATGTTCCTCAAAAAATTGCAATTGATTGGACTTTACCATTAAGAGTAAATGATTTTATGGTTTTAACAGATGATATTAATGATGATGCAATAAATGAGGCATTAAATTTAACAGGTGTAATGCACCTTAAATTTAAAAACTTAGGTAATTTATCTGGTGGAGAATTTCAAAGAGTTCTACTTGCACGTGCTATCTCCAAAAAACCAGAATTATTGGTTCTAGATGAACCAGTTCAAGGTGTTGATTATACAGGAGAGATTGCTTTGTATGAGTTGATTAAAAAAATTTCAGACACATTAAATTGTGGAATTTTATTAATATCTCATGATTTACATACAGTCATGACTGCAACTGACCATGTTGTTTGTTTAAATGGTCATGTGTGCTGTTCTGGATCTCCAACTGATGTAGCAAGGAACAATGAATACAAAAGTTTATTTGGTGAACAAGCATCTCAAATACTTTCAATTTACGAACATAAACATGACCATGTTCATTCAAATGACGGAGAAATAAAGAAAAATTGATGTTGGATGATTTTTTTATAAGAGCATTAATCGCTGGCATTGGCATAGCTTTAGTAACAGGTCCATTAGGTTGTTTTGTTGTTTGGAGAAGATTATCATATTTTGGAGATACACTTGCTCATTCAGCATTATTAGGTGTTACAATGGCTTATTCACTTGAATTTAATATTGCAGTTTCAATATTT
This sequence comes from uncultured Pelagibacteraceae bacterium, assembly GCA_902600855.1. Lineage (GTDB taxonomy): Bacteria > Pseudomonadota > Alphaproteobacteria > Pelagibacterales > Pelagibacteraceae > Pelagibacter. The sequence continues at coordinate 5,032 of CACKKY010000014.1, forward strand.
TTTATATCATCAATAATTGCATTAATTTTAATACAGCTACAAAAAAAAACCAATCTTCCAAGTGATGCTTTGCTTGGTCTTTTAGCTCATTCTTCACTAGCAGTTGGATTAGTAGTAATAGGTTTTTTGTCTTTTATTAGATTTGACATAATGGGATTATTGTTTGGAGATATCTTAGCAGTCAATAAACAAAATCTACTTACAATATGGATTGGAGGAGCTTTAATTTTATTAGTTTTAAAATTGATTTGGAAACCATTGTTTGCTTCAACTGTTAATTATGAATTAGCAGAAGCAGAGGGGCTTAATCCAGATAGAGCTAAAGCTATTTTTACAATTTTATTAGCAGCTATAATAGCAATATCTATTAAGTTGGTCGGTGTGTTATTGATCACCGGAATGCTTATAATTCCTACTGCAATGTCTAGAAACCTATCTGATAACCCTAAAAAGATGGTATTATTTTCTATTATAGGTGGGATTATGTCAGTACTGATTGGTTTATTTTCTTCATTAGAATTTAATACGCCATCTGGCCCTTCAATAATTGCTGCAGCATTATTATTATTTATACTTTCACTACTTAAAATTAAACAATCAATTCAATTGAAAAATTAATGAATAAAAGTAAGAATAAGAACGTGCAAAAACAAGATCTTTCTAAAAATCAACAAATAATTTTTGATTTAATTAAAAAGTCAAATGAACCACTGAAGGCTTATTCAATTTTATCAAACGTTCAAAAAAAAGGGATTAAAGCACCATTACAAGTTTATAGAGCTTTAGATAAATTAGTTGAGATTGGTAAAATTCACAAAATAGAAAGCAAAAATGCATTTATGGCATGTCAAAATTCTGGTTGTCAAATAGCTAAAGCAACAGCTTTTTCAATATGTGAAAATTGTGAAAAAGTAAGTGAAATTAAAAACTCAAAACTATTTGAATATTTAAAAGGCTTTGATGATAAGTCTGGAATGAAATATAAAAAATATAACTTAGAATTTTTTGGTGTATGCAATGAATGTACTGCCAAATAAATGAGCACAATTTCTTTACCCTTAAATGAAATTTTTAATTTAGCTAAAAAAACCTTATTAGCTAATGGATGCGATGATGAAACAGCATCTATTCTGGCAGATTTAATTAGAAACGCTGAGCGTGATGGTTCTTTATCTCATGGTCTGTTTAGATTACCAGCTTATGTTTCAGGTTTAAAAAGTGGTAAAATAAATGGTAAAGGAAAACCAGAGGTTCAAAAGATTTCAGCCTCAGTAATTAGAGTAAATGGTAATAATTCTTTAGCTCCAGTTGTTTTAAACAAGGGTTTACCTGAATTAGTAAAAGCTGCTAAAGAAAACGGAGTTGCAGTTCTTGCAATAAATAATTCGCATCACATGGCTGCGATGTGGCCAGAAACAGAAAAATTAGCTGAACAAGGATTAGTGGCATTTGCTTGTACTTCTTATAAACCAGCTGTTGCTCCTGCTGGAGCTATTAAACCATTATTTGGAACTAATCCTATTTCATTTGCTTGGCCAAGATCTGATAAAACTCCAGTTGTTTATGATATGGCAACAGCATCTATGGCAATGGGAGAAGTTCAGGTAGCTAAGAGAGAAGGGCACAAAGTTCCTTTAGGTACAGGATTAACAAAAGATGGAAAAGAAACCACTGATCCAGGTGAAATAGCTGATGGTGGAGTATTATTACCTTTTGGTGGTTATAAAGGTTCAGCAGTAGCTATGATGGTAGAATTATTGGCAGGTGCATTAGTCGGTGATAATTTTAGTTTTGAAACTGCTGCAAAAGATAATAATGATGGAGGACCTCCAAGTGGAGGTGAATTTATTTTAGCGATTAATCCAGATAAAACTGCAGGAACAAATTGGCAGAAACATGCAGAAGAATTTTTTGAAAAAATGAAATCTATGGGTGATGTGAGATTGCCTGGTGAAAGACGTCATAAAAATAGATTAGATACAGGGCCTAGAAACATTAATGAAGAGTTGGTTAATAAAATTAAATCTTTAAGCTAATTTTATTTCAATTGGAGTATGGTCTGAAGGTTTTTCTCTACCTCTAGGATCTTTATTAATATTAATGTCCTTAACAATATCAATAATAGAATTTGAAACTAAGAAATGATCTATTCTCATACCATTATTTTTTTGCCAAGCACCTCTCATATAATCCCAAAATGTGTAACCTTCTTTTTCTTCGTTGAAGTGTCTGAAAACGTCATTTAAACCTAAATTAATCATTTCTCTAAATTTTTTTCTAATTTCTAACCTATATAAAGCATCATCCTCAAAACTTTTAACGTTATAAACATCTTTTGCTTCAGGTATTACATTGAAATCTCCGGCAAGAATAATATTTGAGTTTCTTTTATACAAAGTTTTTAATTGTTTAATTAACTGGTCCATCCATTTCTTTTTGTACTCATATTTTTCTGTATCAACTGGATTACCATTTGGAGTATAAATATTTATCAATTGTATAATCTTTTTTTTATATTCTATTTCTCCTGAAATAATTCTTGATTGTTTAAGCTTATCTTTAATCAAATCTGTTCTTACATTCTGAAGTTTTGTTTTTGAAATTATAGCTACTCCATTGTAACTTTTTTGTCCAAAAACTTGGCTTTCATAATCCATAGCTGAAAAGTCGTCATAAGGAAAATTTATATCTTCAGTTTTAATTTCCTGCATCATCAAAATATCAGGTTTATATTTTAACAAATAACTTTTGATATTTTCAATACGAGCTCTTACAGAGTTTACATTCCAAGATGAAATTAACATTAAATTGAGAAAGAAACTCCACAACCACATGACGATTTGGTTTGTGGATTTGATATTTTAAACGATTCTCCGATAAGTTCTGATACATAGTCTACTTCTGAGCCTTTTAATAAATCTGCTGAAGTTTTATCAATTAAAATGTTTTGATAAGTTAAATCATCTTCTTTCTTTGATTTATCAAAAGTAAATTCATATTGAAATCCAGAGCAACCACCACCTTTAATAGCGATTCTAAAAAAAGAACCTTTGTCTTTTTTAGCTAACAAATTATCTATTTGTTTTAACGCATTATCTGTAAATTTAATTTCTTTAATCATATCTGAACACTGTTAATAGTAATATAATACTTAATTATTTAAATTAAAGGATGAAAAAAGACACTTTGTTAGGCGTATTTAAAAGTAAAGGTAGACTTAATAAAGAAGGAATTTCTAAATATAGATCTCCATTTCAAAGAGACAGAGATCGTATTATTCATAGTGCTTCATTTAGAAGGCTAAAGCATAAAACTCAGGTATTTGTAAATACTGAAGGGGATCATTTTAGAACTAGAATAACCCATTCAATCGAAGTTGCTCAAATAGCTAGATCAATAGCAAAATTTTTGAAATTAAATGAAGACTTGGCAGAAACCCTCAGTCTTGCTCATGATTTAGGTCATACACCCTTTGGTCATGCAGGTGAAGATGCATTAAATGAATGTATGGATGAACACGGTGGTTTTGATCATAACTTACAAACACTCAGAATTGTTATGTTTTTAGAGAATAAATATTTTAAGTTTAAGGGATTAAATTTAACAATTGAAACATTAGAAGGTTTGTTGAAACATAATGGACCTGTTAAAGATCTTGATAATATAAATAAGCTCATTGGATTAAAGTCGTTTAAAAACAAAATAAACTTTAATAAATATCCATCATTAGAAGCTCAAATTTCAGCGATATCTGATGATATAGCATATAACAATCATGATATACAGGATGGAATAAAAGCAAATTTATTTAAACTTGAAGAATTAGTTGAGATAGATTTTTTTAAGAATATTTATAAAAGATATAAAAATAGAATTAACAAAGATAATTATAAAATTGCCACTTATCAAATTATTAGAGACTCAATTGATAATATGATTAAAGATTTACTTAGCAATACACAAAAAAACATGAAAAGATTAAAAATTATTTCATATAAAGATGTTATAAAATCAAAAGAATCAATTGTATGTTTTTCTGATAAAATCCAAAATTCAGAATATGAAATAAGATCATTTTTAAGAAAAAAAATGTATGATAATAAAAAAGTTTTTAAAAAAAATCAAAATGGTAAAGCGATAATAAGAAAATTGTTTAAATTGATTAAATCAAATCCAAGAAAATTTATTCCCAAGGATAGATTTAATAAGGACAAATATAGAGCTATTTCAGATTTTATTTCTGGTATGACAGATCGTTATGCAATCAACCTTTATAATGACAATAAATGAATATTTTTAATCTTTACTTAGAAAAAATTAAGTCAATTTTAATTGATTTAGGTAAAAAAAAGAAAATAATAATTCCAGAAACATTTGATGCTATTAATGCAGAAATACCACCACCAAAATTTGATTGTGATATTTCAACCAATGTTGCAATGGTTTTATCAAAGATAAATAAAACATCACCATTAGAACTCGCAGAAAGATTAGTCCCAGAAATTAAAAAAAATGATGGTTTTATTGACATAATAAAAATAGAGAAGCCAGGTTTTATTAATATTAAATTTAAAGCTCTTTTTTGGTCAAACTTTACTAAAGATATTATTGAAAATTCAAAAAACTTTGGAAAAAATTTAAAAGAAAAAAAATATAATTACTTAGTTGAATTTGTTTCAGCAAATCCAACCGGTCCATTGCATGTTGGTCATTGTCGAGGGGCTATTTTAGGAGATGTTATTTCAAATATTTTGATTTTTAATAATCATAAAGTTACAAAAGAATATTATGTTAATGATTATGGTAATCAAATAATCAATTTTACTAAATCTGTTTATTATAGAATTAGGGAAGTTAAATTTAATGAGGATTTTCCAAAAGATAATCCAGATCTATATCCAGGTGACTATTTAATTGAATTTGCAAAAAATATTGTTTCTTCTAATTCTAATTTTAAGTTTGAAAATTATGATGACATCAGTGAAAAATTAACAATACTTTCAATAGAACAGGCATTATTATTAATTAAAAAAAATCTTAAAAGTTTAGGAATTAATCATAACAATTTTGTTAGTGAGAAAAGTATAGTTTTAAACAATGAAGTTGAAAATGTAGTTAAATTTTTAGAAAAAAATAAATTTGTTTATAAAGGTAAAATCAAAGCTCCCGCAGTTGAAAATGATAATAATTGGGTAGAGCGAGAACAATTATTATTCAAATCAACAGAATTCGGTGATGATAAAGATAGAGCTCTTCAAAAATCAGATGGATCGTGGACATATTTTGCTAGTGATGTTGCTTATCACAAAAATAAAGTTGATCGTAAATTTGATTATTTAATTAATATACTAGGTGCTGATCATGCTGGTTATATAAAAAGAATTTCTTCTTCTGTTGAAGCAATTTCTGGAAAAAAAGATAAATTGATTTGCAAAATAAGTCAGCTAGTTAAATTAATTAAAGATAATAAGCCTTTTAAAATGTCTAAAAGAAAAGGTGACTATATTACGGTAGACGATTTAATTGAAGAAGTTGGAAAAGATGCAACTAGATTTATAATGTTAAACAGAAGTAGCGATGTTGAATTAGATTTTGATTTTGATGCTGTAAAAGAAAAATCTAAAGATAATCCATTATATTATGTTCAATATTGTTATGCTAGAATTTCATCTGTTTTTAGACACATAAATAAAGATTTAAATTCAGAGATTGAATTTGATAGATATGATTTTGAATATTCAAGAGACGAAATTAAAATCTTAAAAAAAATATCTGAGTGGCCCAAATGTATTGACTCTTCTAGTTCAAAACTTGAACCACATAGAATACCTGTTTACCTGTATGAGCTTGCATCTGAATTTCATTCTTACTGGAATCTTGGAAAACAAAATCCAGAAAAGAGATTTATTAATAAAAATAATATAATTTCTCCTGATAAGCTAGTATTTCTTAAAGTTGTTTCTAATGTAATCAAATCAGGTATGGATATCATCGGTGTTGACTCACCAGAAAAAATGTAATGTTAAAAGAAATTAGGTATTTAATATTTATTATTGTTACTTTTTTGTTTATTTTTTTCTCAGGTAAATATTATTTTTCTGATGAAAATAAAAAAAAGTCGTATAGATCCTATAAAAATAATGATGAAAAAATTAAATTATTCTCAAAAAATTTACCGATACTAAATGATGATACTCAAAATGTAATTGAATATGTTAATCAAATAAATAAAAAAAAGAAAAAAAAATTTAATTTTTGGAAACTTTTAGAAAATGATTAAAGATAGAAGAGCTTTCATTGTGGGTTTAAAATCTATTGTGTTATCAAACAGTGAAATAATTTTTTTAAAAAAATATAAACCTTGGGGAGTTATATTATTTTCAAGAAATATTAAATCTATAAAACAGACAAAAAAACTTACAGATAAAATTAAGTCAGTTTTTAAAGATAAAAAATATCCAATTTTGATTGACCAAGAAGGTGGTAGGGTTAACAGGTTAAATAATATTATTTCTTTTGATAATTTAACGTCAGAATATTTTGGTCGTTTATTTAAAAAAGATAAAAAAAAATTTTATATTATTTACAAATTATTTGTAGACAAAACCTCATATTTGCTAAAATCTATTGGTGTTAATATAAATACTATTCCTGTATTAGATCTCAAAATTAAAGGCTCAAGTAATATTATTGGAGATAGGTCATTTTCAACAAATAAGAAGATTGTCTCTAAAATAGGCAATATTTGTATTAAATACTTTCATGAAAATTCTATAGGTACAGTCATCAAACATATACCAGGTCATGGATTAGCCAAAGTAGATAGTCACTTGTTTACTCCTAGAATTGAAAAAACACTAAATTATTTATACAAAAATGATTTTTATCCATTTAAAAAAAAGAATAGTTTTTTTGCCATGACAGCCCACATTATATATTCGAATATAGATAGTTTTAATACCGCAACTCATTCAGAAAAATTAATAAATATTATTAGAAAAAAAATTGGATTTAGAAATATTTTGATATCAGATGATTTATCTATGAAAAGTTTAAAAAATGACATAAAAACTAATACAAAGAAGACATTTAGTGCAGGTTGTAATATTGCGCTTCATTGCAATGGCAATTTAAAAGAAATGAAAATTGTTGGTGATAATTCACCATTGTTGGATACATTTATAATTAAAAAAACATCTCTATTTTACAAAATTTTAAGCTAATATCTGTTTATGACTTTTTCTGATTCTGTGCTCTTCAATGTAGATATCAATAATTATAACGGTCCTTTAGATGTTCTTTTAGATTTAGCCAAAGCACAGAAAGTTGATTTAGAGGAAATATCAATTACCAAGTTAGCAGACCAATTCCATAATTATATAACAAATGAAAAAGAATTAAATTTAGAAATAGCTTCAGAATATTTATTAATGGCAACTTGGTTAGCTTATCTTAAATCAAAATTACTACTTCCAGGAACACCAGAAGAAGAGTTCAAAGTTCAAGAAGTAGCTGAAAAATTAAAATTACAACTTAAAAAATTAGAACTAATAAGATTACTTTCAGACCAAATGCTTAAAAGAAAAAGATTGGGAAGAGAAATAAGATCTAGGGGCATGAAAGGAAATATTAAGTCAATTTACAGCGCAGAATATAACTTAAGTTTGTTTGAACTTCTTAAGTCCTACTCGACAATTATAACAACTAAGGATTTTCAAAAGATAAATATTCCTAAATTACCTGTATTTACAACAGAAGACGGTATTAAGACAATTAGAGAATTTTTTGGTAAATTAATTGATTGGAAAAAACTTGATGAATTAATTCCATCAAATTTTAAAAATGTTTCGAAATATAAGTCAACTGGCAAAGCTGGAATATTTGCTGGATCTTTAGAATTAGTTAAAGAAGGAAACTTAACAATTAAACAAGAAAATTTATTTGATGATATTTATGTAAAGGAAACTAATGATTAAAAAAGAAAAAGTTGCAAAAAATAATATTGTAAAATTTCCATCAAATTTAAGTGATTTAGACAAAGAAATAGAGGCAGTTATATTTGCTGCTGCTGAGCCGTTAGATATCGATACCATAGAAAGCAAAATTACAAAGAAGGGTAATGTTGCAAAATCTTTGGAAAAACTTCAACAGGAATATTCTTCACGGGGTATAAATCTTGTAAGTATTAAAGATAAATGGTCTTTTAGAACTTCACCCAATCTATCAAATATAATGTCCCAAGAAAAAACTGTTGAGAAAAAACTCTCCCGAGCAGCTGTAGAAACATTAGCTATTATTGTATACCATCAACCAGTTACAAGAGCCGAAATAGAAGAAATAAGAGGTGTAGCTTTTGGTACTAATACATTAGAAATTTTGATGGAGCTAAACTGGGTTAAACCAGGAGGTCGAAAAGATGTTCCTGGAAGACCAATTCAATATGTTTCAACAGATGATTTTTTAAGCCATTTTAACTTACAAAAACTATCTGATTTACCGACTATTGATGAACTTGGTGCTGCAGGCTTGATTGACAGTTCAACTGTAGATAATGCAATTTTTGGCACTGGCAAATTCTATAAAGAAAAACAAGAAGAAAAAAAAGAAGATATTTATTCCAATATTGATGAAATGCTAAATAGCACTCTTGATAGTGAAGAGAAAGACTAGCAAAAAAGAAACTTTAAAATTAATCATAAAAAGGTTATAAGTTTTTATGAGTATAGGAATTTGGCAAATAGCAATTGTAGTTATATTAGTAGTCTTATTATTTGGACGAGGAAAAATTTCTAGCCTAATGGGTGATGTAGCTAAGGGAATTAAAAGTTTCAAAAAGGGAATGGCGTCAGATGTTACTGACGATACAGAACCAAAAAATATTTCTGACGAAAATAAAGACTCAGAGAATAAAAATTAATTCAAATGCCTACTATTGGTTGGTTTGAGATATTAATTGTGGTTGGTATTGCAATTGTTATTCTTGGTCCTAAAGATTTTCCAATTATGTTAAAGAAAGTTGGTTCATGGATAGGAACAGCTAAAAGATATGTAAGTAACATACAAAATGAAGTTTCAAATTTAGAGATGAATGAAGAACAAATTGATAACGAAATAAAAAAAGAAACTAATAAAGATGAGTAATGATGAAAATCAAAGTGGTTTCGTTAGCCACTTAACAGAACTTAGGAAAAGATTAATACACAGTTTTGTGTTTCTAATAATTTTTTTTATTATTTGTTATATATTTGCAGAACATATATATGGATTTTTGGTTGATCCATTTGCTAAAGCTGTACAGGATGATGGATCAAATAGAAGACTAATATTTACTGCCTTACAAGAAACCTTTTTAACTTATATAAAAGTATCTTTTTTCACTGCTTTTTTTGTAACATGTCCATTTATTTTAATTCAAATATGGAAATTTATTGCTCCTGGTTTATATAAGCATGAAAAAACAGCAATATTTCCCTATCTTGTATTAACACCAATACTTTTCTTTTTAGGTGGAATGCTTGTCTATTATTTGATTATGCCTTTAGCTATTAAATTCTTTTTATCTTTTGAAAGTTCGGGAATGACAACAAACTTACCTATACAATTAGAAGCTAAAGTAAATGAGTATCTATCATTAGTAATGAAACTGATTTTTGCTTTTGGTATAAGTTTTCAGTTACCAATTGTTTTAAGTTTATTAGCAAGGATAGGTGTTGTAGATAGCCAATTTTTAAAAGATAGAAGAAAATATGTTGTAGTAATTATATTTGCTTCAGCTGCTTTACTAACACCACCAGATCCAATTACTCAAATTGGATTAGCTATACCATTATTAATTTTATATGAATTATCTATTTTTTCTGTAAAATTTATTGAAAATAAAAATTTAGAAAAAAAGGATGCATAACCTAAAAGATATCAGAAATAATTTTTCTAAATTTGAAAAAGATCTTAATAAGCGATCGATCAAAATAGATATTGAAAATTTAAAAAAGTTAGATTTATTAAATAGAGATTTAATTCAAAAAAAAGAAGCCTTAGAAAAAGAAAAAAAAGAAATCTCAAAATCTAAGGATGAAAATTTATTTAAAAAATCAAAAGAAATTTCCATTGAACTAGAAAGTATTTCAAATGAGCAAAAAAAAACAAAAATAGAATTAGATTTGATTTTATCAAATATACCCAATATTCCTCATAATGATGTTCCAGATGGTAAAGATGAAAATGATAATGTAGAAGTCATTAAAAAAGGTAAGTTACCTCAATTTGATTTTAAGCCTAAATCTCATTACGAACTTGGAGAAAATTTAGGCATGCTAAATTTTGATCTTGCAACAAAAACTACGGGTGCAAGATTTGTATTTATTGAAGAAAAATTAGCTTTATTAGAAAGAGCGCTTTCTAATTTTATGTTAGATACACATATTTTACAAAATGGATACAAAGAAATTTCACCTCCTTTAATTGCTTCTGAGAATACTATGTACGGAACAGGCCAGCTACCAAAATTTGAAAATGATCAATTTGAAATTAAATTTGATGAAGGTTTAGAGAGAAAATTCTTAATTCCTACAGCAGAAGTAATTTTAACAAATATTGTAAAAAATAAAATTATCGATCAAAAAGATTTACCGATGAGATTTGTAGCATCTACTCCATGTTTTAGAAAAGAAGCTGGAAGTTATGGAAAAGATACAAAGGGAATGATTAGACAACACCAATTTTATAAAGTTGAAATGGTTAGTATTGTTGAGGAACAAAGTTGCATGGAGGAATTAGAACGAATGACTAATTGTGCAACTGATCTTCTTGATAAACTAGAGTTACCTTACAGAAAAATTATTTTATGCTCTGGTGACATGGGTTTTAGTGCAGAAAAGACCTATGATATTGAAGTTTGGCTACCCTCTGAAAATAAATATAGAGAAATATCTTCATGTTCATCATGTTCCACATTTCAGTCCAAAAGAATGAAAACTAGATACAAAGATAAAAATAATAATACTGTATTTGCCGGAACATTGAATGGAAGTGGATTAGCCATAGGAAGAACATTGATTGCAATATTAGAAAATTATCAAAAAAAAGATGGATCTATAATTGTCCCAAAAATATTAAGACCATATATGAACAATTTAGAAACTTTATCAGCTAAATAAAGTTGTTTTCATTAATGAGATAGTATAAGAATTCATCTTATTAATAAGGAGATTTATGGAAGGTTCAGGAATAGGCCAATTTATACCACTAATTTTAATTTTTGTTATTTTTTATTTTTTCTTAATAAGACCTCAGCAAAAAAAAGTTAAAGAGCACAAAGCAATGGTTGAGGGACTAAAAAGAGGAGATAAGGTTATCACATCTGGAGGAATAACAGGTACAGTTGAAAGACTAATCGACAATGATAAAGTAGAAGTAGAAATAGCTGAAAATGTAAAAGTTGAAATTGTTAAATCAACTGGTATTCAAAGTCTTCAGACAACTCAAGAAGTTAAAAAATAATTAATCTTTATTTAAGTGTTATATTTTTCAAAGTTAAGAATTTTTTTTATAACTATTTTTTCAATAATTTTTATTTTAATAGCCTCATCAAATTTATTTAAATTTGACGATAGTTTTTTTAAAAAGAAAATTAATTTAGGTTTAGATTTACAAGGAGGTTCCTATTTATTGCTTGAAATAGACAATGATCCTGTAATTGAACAAAAACTTCAAAATTTAACAACAACAATTAGAAACTATTTTAAAGACAAAGATATAAAAATTACAAATATAAAAATTGTTAATCAAAATATATTTTTTAACGTTTCAGATCAAAATAAACAAATTATTTTAGATACTTTTAATGATGAAAATAGTGAAATAAATCCTTATTATCCAAGATTTAAATCTCATCAGTTATTACTAGAAGTAATAGAGAATAATTTTAAAGTGAATTTTTCTAAACAAGGGTTAATTGCTTTAAAAACTTCATCACAAGATCAGGCTATAGAAATTGTCAGAAGAAGAATAGATGAAATAGGAACAAACGAACCTAATATATTAAAGAGAGGTAATAATAGAATTTTAGTAGAACTTCCTGGATTAGATGATCCAATGCGGATAAAATCATTACTGGGAAAAACTGCTAATTTAACATTTAGATTTGTTACTAAAAATGAAAATGATACATTTGGTGTTGAAAAATTAAAATATGAAAATGGTATTAACGAGTCTACAGTAAGTAAAAGAATTATAATTAGTGGTGATAATCTTTTAGATGCTCAACCAAGAATGGATAGCCAAACTAATGAAACAGTTGTATCATTTTCGTTAGATAGAGTAGGTGCCAAAAGATTTGGTAAAGCAACTTCTACAGGAATTGGTAAACAATTAGCTATTGTACTAGATGGCAAAATAATAAGCGCTCCAGTAATAAGAGATACAATTGCAAGTGGATCAGGTCAAATATCTGGGGGTTTTACTTTTCAATCTGCTACCGATTTAGCTTTATTGCTTAGATCGGGAGCTTTGCCCGCACCGTTAAACATTATTGAAGAAAGAACAGTAGGACCCGATTTAGGTCAAGATTCTATTGATGCAGGAATGATAGCTTTAGCTATAGGATTTCTTTTGGTTATATTTTTTATGTTTATCAAATATAAAATATTTGGTTTAATTACGAATATAACTTTAATAGTTAATCTATTTTTACTTTTGGGTATTCTCACTTTATTTGAAGCAACTTTAACACTTCCAGGTATTGCTGGAATAATTTTAACAGTCGGTATGGCTGTAGATGCGAATGTTTTAATCTTTGAGAGAATTAAAGAGGAATTAAAAAATGAAAATAATACTATTATAGCATTTGATAGTGGTTACACTAAATCAAGAACGGCAATTATAGATGCCAATATTACAACTTTATTAGCAGCAATAATCTTATTTTTTATGGGCTCTGGTCCTGTAAAGGGTTTCTCTGTAACACTTGCTGTGGGTATATTTACTACTCTATTCTCCGTTTACTTTATTGCTAGATTAATAACTGGGATTTATGTAACTAAAAATAAAGATAAGGATAAATTGATCTAATGATAGCTTTTAATAAATATTACAATCATTTTAATGTAATCTCAACATTACTTATTGCTATATCATTAATTTTATTAATCTTTAAAGGTCTGAATTTTGGAATTGATTTTAAAGGTGGAACTTTAATTGAATTAAGATCTTCAGATAATCAAATTAATGTAAGTTCTTTAAGAGATAAATTTAGTCAGATGGATTTAGGAGACGTGTCAGTCAAAAAATTTGGTAATGATACAGATTATTTAATTAAGTTTGAAAATAAAGATAATAAAAAAAACATTATAGAAGAAATCAAGATAAATTTAGATAAATCATTTGGTAATAATTTTAACTTTCGAAGAGTTGAAAATGTTGGTCCAAAAGTAAGTGCAGAACTTTTAAAATCTGGTGTTATAGCAATTTCATTGTCATTAGCTACTATGCTATTCTATATTTGGATTAGATTTGAGTGGCAGTTCAGTTTAGGTGCAATAATCGCTTTATTCCATGATGTTATTGTTACACTAGGTGTTTTTTCATTATTTAGTTTGGAAATTAATCTATCTATAATTGCTGCTGTTTTAACAATAGTTGGTTATTCCATGAATGATACTGTAGTAATCTTTGATCGCGTACGTGAAAATTTGAGAAAATATTCTGATATTAAAATTTTTGAACTCACAAATATTTCAATTAATGAAACATTATCTAGAACAATAATTACTTCTGCTACTACATTGCTAGCTCTGCTGGCTATATATTTTTTTGGTGGAGAAATTTTAAAAGGTTTCTCATTAGCAATGATACTTGGAGTTATATTTGGAACATATTCTTCAATTTATATAGCTAACACAGTATTAGTGAGATTAAGAGTATCTCAAAAAACAGTTCTTAGAGAAGATAAAGAAAAATAAAATTAATAAAGGTTTTGTGCTGCTACCATTGTGAATAGCATTGGTAGTGAAAGAAGTGTATTTGTTCTTGAAAACAGCATCGCAGTTTTTGCTGATTTAGCTTTTAAATCTGGGTCACAATCTATAATTCCTAAAGCTCTTTTTTGATTTGGCCAGATTACAAACCAAACATTATACGCCATAATAATTCCAAGCCACATACCAATACCTATTGCAGTGTGTTTTGGTACACCCGATCCAATGCTCAAAGTCATAGCATCATGTAAATATCCATTAAAATATGCTAATAAAAATCCAGATAAAACTGTAAATGCAGCAGCCCATCTAAAATAAAATAATGCAGCAGGCGCAATTACTTTACCAATAGCTGGTTTTTGTTCATCAGGAATTTTACCCATATTCGGTATTTGAACAAAATTAAAATACCAAAGTAAACCAATCCACATAATAGCTACGACAACATGAATATATCTAAATAACCAACTCCAGAACAAAGTATCAAATGCAAAACCTTCATTTAAATAAAATAAGCCCAAAAACAACAGAATCATAAGTCCTACAGAAGCGTGAATTGTTTTTGATAATGAAGATAAAAAATTACTCATGATTCCTGATTAATATACACTAAATCTATGTTATTTTTAAAGTATTATTTTAATAAAGGTTTTAAATATTGACCTGTATAACTACTAGGTATATTGCAAACTTCCTCTGGTTTTCCTTCTGCGATAATATTTCCACCTTTAACACCACCTTCGGGTCCCATATCAACAATATAATCAGCTGTTTTTATTACATCTAAATTATGTTCAATGACTACAACAGTATTTCCAAGTTTAACAAAAGTATGAAGTATTTCTAGTAATTTTTTAATATCATGTTGGTGAAGTCCAGTTGTTGGTTCATCCAAGATATACATAGTTCGTCCTGTTGATCTTTTTGATAATTCTTTTGCTAACTTAATTCTTTGAGCTTCACCACCTGAAAGTGTTGTGGCTTGTTGACCTATCTTAATATAACCCAAGCCAACCTTTTTCAAAGTAAGTAACTTAGTTTTAATATTAGATATATTTTCAAAATATTCACAACCTTCATCTACAGACATATCTAAAACATCAGCAATACTTTTTCCTTTAAATTTTATTTCAAGAGTTTCTCTATTATACCTTGTACCTTTGCATTCATCACATTGTATATAAACATCAGGTAAAAAATGCATTTCATATGTAATAACTCCATCGCCCTCACAAGCTTCGCACCTTCCACCTTTGACATTAAATGAAAATCTTCCTGGTTTATAACCTCTAGTTTTTGATTCTGGTAAGCTTGTAAACCAATCTCTAATTGGACCAAATGCACCTGTATATGTTGCCGGATTTGATCTAGGAGTTCTTCCAATAGGTGATTGATCAATATCAATGATTTTATCAATTAATTCTACACCTTTGTAACTTTTAAATGCTTTCGGGGTTTTTCTAGACTTGCTATTAAGTGTTAAATTTAGCGCATGATACAATGTTTGAAGAACTAGTGTTGATTTACCACTTCCTGATACTCCAGTGACACATGTAAAACTTCCAGTTGGTATTCGAAGATTTACGTTATTAAGATTATTTCCACTAGCCCCATTAATTTCAACAAATCTTCCATTTTTTGCTAATCTTCTCGTATTTGGTATTTCAATTTTTTTTTTATTAGAAAGATATTGGCCAGTTATACTATTTACATTTTTTTTTATTTCATCATAAGTACCTTGAGCAGTAACTTCACCACCATTAGATCCAGCCTCAGGTCCTAAGTCTATTATATGATCCGCATTTTCCATTGTTTCTGTGTCATGCTCAACAACTATGACAGTATTTCCCAAGTCCCTTAATCTTTTTAGTGCATTAATAAGTTTAACATTGTCTTTTTGATGTAGACCTATTGAAGGTTCATCAAGAACATATAAAACACCAGTCAAACCAGAACCAATTTGAGATGCTAATCTAATTCTTTGTGCTTCACCACCAGAAAGTGTTCCAGATTCTCTTGCTAAAGTAAGATAATCTAAACCAACATTTAACAAAAAAGTAAGTCTCTCATTAATCTCTTTTAGAACGTGCTCTGCAATTTTGTATTGTCTATTATCAAGATTTTTTTCTAGATTTTTAAACCATTCTGCAGCATCTAATATTGATTTTTTTGTTACATCACTGATATTATGATTATCAATTTTTACACACAATGCTTCTTCTTTAAGCCTATTACCATTACAGCCCTCACAAGCTGTATCTGATTGATATTCTGCAATTGCTTCACGCTTCCATTCGCTATCTGATTCTAAAAATCTTCTTTCAAGGTTGTTAATTACACCCTCAAATGTCTTTTTATGTGAATATTTTTCATATCCATCATCATAGTTAAATTTGATTTCTTCTTCATCTGAACCATACAAAATTATATCTTTGATTTTTTTTGGAAGTTTTTTCCATTTATCGTCTAATGAAAAACCATAGTGTTTTGCTATAGATGCTAGAGTTTGAGCATAATATAAAGTTGTAGATTTTGCCCAAGGCTCAATAGCACCATCAGCTATACTTTTTCTTTCATCTGGTATAACTAGATTTGGATCGACATTTAATTTTATTCCTATACCTTCACATTCTTCACAAGCACCATAAGGACTATTAAAAGAAAAAAGCCTTGGTTCAATTTCCTCTATTGTAAAACCACTTTCAGGACAAGCAAATTTTGTTGAGTAAATAAGTTTCTCAGTTTTTCTAAATTTCTGAGGTAATGTTTCATCCTCATATTCAACAAAAACTAATCCATTTGATAAGTTTACAGCTGTTTCAACACTTTCTGCTAATCTGTTACCAATTTTTGAATTTAAAATAATTCTATCTACAAGTATTGAAATATCGTGTTTAAGTTTTTTATCTAAATTAGGAGATTTATCAATATCATACAATACATTATCAATTTTTATTTTTCTAAATCCTCTTCTTTTGTAACTTAAAATATCTTTTTTATATTCACCTTTACGACCTCTAACTACGGGTGCATAAATGTATATTGTTGATTTTTTCGGCAATTTTTTAACAAGATCGACTATTTGAGTAATAGTTTGAGAAGTAATTGCTTTACCAGTAAATGGTGAAAAAGGAGTTCCAGCTCTAGCATATAAAACTCTCATGTAATCATAAATTTCTGTCACTGTTGCAACTGTAGATCTTGGGTTTTTTGAGGTATTTTTTTGCTCTATTGCAATAGCTGGACTCAAACCTTCTATAAGATCAACATTTGGTTTTTTCATCTTATCTAGAAACTGTCTTGCATATGCAGATAAACTCTCAACATATCTTCTTTGACCTTCTGCATATATGGTATCGAAAGCTAATGATGATTTACCCGAACCAGATAGTCCAGTTATCACGACAAATTGGTCCTTAGGGATTTCAACAGAAACATTCTTTAAATTATGTTCTTTAGCACCCTTAATAACTATCTTTTTCATCATATTTTTTGTTGCTTTGAATTAATAAAAT
Source organism: uncultured Pelagibacteraceae bacterium (assembly GCA_902600855.1). Classification (GTDB taxonomy): domain Bacteria; phylum Pseudomonadota; class Alphaproteobacteria; order Pelagibacterales; family Pelagibacteraceae; genus Pelagibacter. The sequence goes on from CACKKY010000014.1 coordinate 22,520, forward strand.
TAATATTCAGAGTAATTGTGATATAAATCTAATTAAATAATTTAACAAATTAAATATTATGGCTGGAAGTTTAAATAAAGTATTATTAATTGGTCGTTTGGGCGCAGATCCAGAAATCAAACAAATGGTAAATGGCAAAAGTGTAGCTAGACTCAGTCTGGCTACTAGCCAGTCTTGGAAAGATAAAAGTACTGGTGAAAAAAAAGAAAAAACTGAATGGCACCGTATAGTTGTATTCAATGAGGGTTTAGTTAATGTTGTTCAACAATATCTTAAAAAAGGTGCTCAAATTTATGTTGAAGGTCAACTTACTACTAGAAAATGGAAAGATGAACAATCTGGACAAGATAAATATTCAACTGAAATTGTTATTCAAGGCTATAACTCATCACTCACAATGCTTGGTGGAGGTGGTTCTGGTGGTGGTATCCAAAATGACACTACACAACAAAATAATATTGAAGACTCCTCTCAAGTTTCAAATGATATGGATGATGAAATCCCATTTTAATTTCTATGCAAAAAACTGAAGAGATTAATGATAAAAATATAAAACTTATCTCAATGCATGATGAGATGAGCTCATCTTATCTTTCATATGCAATGAGTGTTATCGTAAGTCGTGCTCTACCAGATATAAGAGATGGATTAAAACCTGTTCATAGAAGAATATTGTATGCAATGTATAAAGGTGGTTATGATTGGTCTAAACAATTTAGAAAATCAGCTAGAATAGTCGGAGATGTAATTGGTAAATATCATCCTCACGGAGATCAATCAGTTTATGATGCTTTAGTGCGAATGGTTCAGGATTTTTCAATGAGTTTACCTCTTGTTCAAGGACAAGGTAATTTTGGATCAATAGATGGTGACCCTGCAGCAGCTATGAGGTACACAGAAACTAGACTATCTAAAGTTTCTCAATATCTCATTGATGATATTGAAAAAAATACGATATCTTTTAAAAGCAATTATGATGAGACAGAAAAAGAACCAACTGTTTTACCAGCTCAATATCCTAACCTTTTGGTAAATGGTGCTGGTGGTATAGCTGTAGGAATGGCAACAAGCATTCCACCACATAATCTTGGTGAAATTATAGATGGAACTTTAGCTTTAATTGATAATAAAGATATTAAAATCAAAGAATTAATGAAACATATACCTGGTCCAGATTTTCCAACAGGAGGAGTTATTATTGGAAAAGATATAATTAAACAAGGTTATAATAATGGAAGAGGATCATTTAAGATCAGAGGTGAGGTTTCCATAGAACAACAAAAGAATGGTCGTGAACGTTTAGTAATAACCTCTATTCCATACCAAGTTAATAAATCAGTTTTGAATGAGAGAATAGCGCAGTTAGTAAGAGAGAAAAAAATTGAGGGTATTAAAGATATTAGAGATGAGTCAAACAGAGAAGGCATTAGAGTTGCAATTGATTTAAGAAATGGTGTTGAGCCAGAAACAATAAAGAGACAACTATATAAAAATACTCAAATAGAAAGCTCCTTTGGCTTCAATACACTAGCAATTGTAGAAGGAAAGCCAAAGACATGTTCACTTAAAGAATTTTTATCTAATTTTCTTTCCTTTAGAGAAGATGTAGTTATTAAAAAAACAAAATTTGATCTTAAAAAAGCAGAGGAACGAGCTCATATATTGATCGGGTTATCTGTATCTGTTGAAAATTTAGATAATATTATTAAAATAATTAGATCATCAAAAACACCAGAAGATGCAAAATTATCAATATTAAAAACAAAGTGGAAGATTAATAAATCAACAAAGTTAATTTCTTTAGTAGAAGGTAACAAAAGTAAAAATCTATACTCTCTTACAGAACTACAAGTTATAGCAATACTAGAATTAAGATTGCAGAAATTAACAGCGCTTGGAATAAATGAAATTGAGATTGAAATTAGAAGATTAGCTGAATTAATTTCAAAATATAAAAAGATTATTTCATCAAAAAAGGAATTATTAAAAGTTATTAGTGAGGAACTAAAAAATATAAAAGAAAAGTTTGCAGTTCCTAGAAGAACAAAAATAATAGACGCTATACTTAATTACGATATTGAAGAGACCATACAAAAGCAATCTGTAATAATTACTGTTACACTCCAAGGTTATATAAAAAGAGGCTCATTAGATAACGTAAAACAACAAAAAAGGGGCGGTAAAGGGAAATCTGGAATAACAACTAGGGACCAGGATTCTGTTGTTCAAACTTTATCTGTTAATACACACACATCAGTTCTTTTCTTTTCGACAGAG
>CACKKY010000015.1 GCA_902600855.1 uncultured Pelagibacteraceae bacterium
AGTGACAGCGCACATATAACTTTTGATCAAAATTATACTTATGTATATGGAGATGATTGGATAATTGAATAATGAATAAAACATTTAATCAAAAAGCTTGGTACTTTGTTATTCCAGTATTTGTCCTTGTCGCATTTAATGCTGTAGTACCATTAATGACTGTTGTAAATTATTCTTTTCAAGAAACTTTTGGAAGTAACGTTTTTGCATGGGAAGGAACAAGATGGTTCAAACAAATTTTACATTCTGAAAGATTTCACGCATCTTTAGGTAGACAATTTATATTTACTTTTATAATTCTTCTAATTCAGTTGCCCCTAGGTATAGCTATTGCGTTAACTATGCCTAAAAAAGGGTGGGGAGTTCCTGTTTGTTTAATTTTAATGTCGATGCCCTTGTTAATACCTTGGAATGTAGTAGGAGCTATGTGGAATATATTTGCTCTTCCAGACATAGGTTTTCTTGGAAACTCTCTAAATTCACTTGGTTTTGATTATAATTTTACTCAACAAAGTGGAGATGCTTGGTTCACAACTATTCTTATGGATGTTTGGCATTGGACTTCTTTAGTTGTCCTTTTATCTTACGCAGGTTTAAATTCAATTCAGCCAGCTTACTATCAAGCTGCCGAAATAGATGGTGCTAGTAGATGGGATGTTTTTAGATATATCGAACTGCCTAAAATGAAAAAAGTTTTAACTTTAGCTATACTTTTAAGATTTATGGATAGCTTTATGATTTATACTGAGCCTTTTGTTTTAACAGGAGGTGGCCCTGGTAATGCAACAAATTTTCTATCATTAGATTTAGTAAAAATGGCCTTAGGTCAATTTGATCTTGGACCTGCAGCTGCTATGTCGCTTATTTATTTTTTAATTGTACTTTTAATATGTTGGGTTTTTTACAGCTTAATGATGAAGGATGAGGGTAGAAAATGAAAAAAATTAAATGGGCAGTACCTACATTTTATATAATTTTTTTAATGTTACCTATTTATTGGTTGTTAAATATGTCATTTAAATCAACTACTGAAATTATAAATGTTTATTCATTGTGGCCACAAGATTTTACACTAGATAATTATAAAACAATATTTACAGATAGCACCTGGTACATGGGTTATGTGAATTCTATTATGTATACGGTTTTTAATACTATAATTTCTGTATCTGCAGCTCTTCCTGCTGCTTATGCATTTTCAAGATATAAATTTTTAGGTGATAAACATTTATTTTTTTGGTTATTAACAAACAGAATGGCTCCACCAGCTGTTTTTGCATTACCTTTCTTTCAATTTTACTCATCAGTGAATTTATTTGATACACATATAGCTATTGCGTTATCTCATTGTCTTTTTAATATTCCTCTTGCTGTCTGGATACTAGAAGGATTTATGTCTGCTGTTCCTAAAGAATTAGATGAAACTGCATATGTTGATGGTTATTCTTTCACTAAATTTTTCTTTAAAATATTTATTCCTACAATAGCTGCTGGAATAGGTATTACTATGTTTTTCTGTTTTATGTTTTCTTGGGTAGAATTATTATTGGCAAAAACTCTAACTGCTACAATAGCTAAACCAATTGCGGCCATAATGACGAGAACCTCAAGCACATCAGGTTATGAGCTTGGTTTATTAGCAGCAGCTGGAAGCTTAACCATTTTACCTGGGGCAGTGGTAATTTACTTTGTAAGAAATTATATAGCTAAAGGATTTGCAATGGGTAGAGTATGATTTTTACTAATTTATATGCATCTAGCTGGTCCACAGTTGGCCAACCAAAAGAAAAAGGTCTTTTTGATTTTGATTTTATAACATGGATGGCTTGGACTTGGCCTACAGCAAGTTTTTTTATTTTTATTGCTCTTTGCATAACAGGAATGTATTTCTGGGAAAAAAAGGATCCTGGCGGCAATCCACGGAGAGGAGTATTAACTTTAGATACAACAAGAGGAGATAGATTATTTATTTCTTTATTAAGTGCAGCATTTATTCACTTAGCTTGGTTAGGACTTACCGATTTTAATTTATGGATAGCAACAGCAATATCTGCAATATTTTCAATAATAGTTTTTAGATATTTTTAAAATGAAAAAAATTGTCATTTTAGGTGCTGGAGCGATGGGATCTGCATTTACTGTTCCATGTGTTGACAATAATAATGATGTTACGCTTGTTGGAACGCATTTAGAAGAACAAGTGATAAACAATATTAATGATAACAATAATTTCCATGAAGTATTAAAATTTATTTTGCCTAAAGAATTAAAAATAAAAACTTTTGATCATTTTCAAAATATTTTAAAAACTAAACCTGATTTGATAGTAATTGGAGTAAGTTCAAAAGGAATTGAATGGGCTGCAAATGAATTATCTAAAAATTTAGATAAAGATACAAAAATTTTATTACTTACAAAAGGTTTAACTATTATAGATGACAAGTTTGAAACGTTGGTAGAAAAATTTCAATTAATACTTAACAAAAATAACGTAAAAAATGTAAATATATCAGCTGTAGCTGGACCATGTTTAGCCTCAGGTTTAGCAAATAAGATAAAAAGTAGTGTAGTAATTGCAAATAAAGATACGAGTGTTGCTAAAGAAATTGGGAATATGATAACTACCAATTATTATTCTGTGGAGGTTTCAGATGATTTAATTGGTGTTGAAGTTTGTGCGGCAATAAAGAATTTATATTCAATGATAATTGGTGCATCTGAAGGATTAAGTAGCAATGATGCTAGTAAAGAATTAAAAAATAAGTATTTTTTGAATACTGCTGCATCTCTCATGTATAAATCAGTCTATGAGATGTGTCATTTTACCAAATCTCTTAATGGAAAAGTTGATACAGTTTACGGATTAGCAGGTTTAGGAGATTTATATGTAAGTGCCGCTGGAGGAAGAAATAGCAAGATGGGTAAACTTCTAGGTGAAGGTTATGATTATAAAAATGCAAAAGAAAAATTTATGAAAAACGACACTGTTGAGGGAGCAGAATTAGCATTAGAAATTGGAAGTAAAGTTTTAAAAGATTTTGACAAGGAAAAAATTCCTTTAATGGTCGCTTTGATAAAAGCAATTATTGAAAATAAAAAATTAAATATTCATTGGTAAATTTTAGACTTTTAAAACAAGCCTTCAATTTCACCTTCATCATTTAATTTAATAGTGTCTGCAGCAGGAACCCTAGGCAATCCAGGCATAGTCATTACTTCTCCACAAACTACAACAATAAATTCAGCTCCAGAAGAAAGTCTAACTTCTCTTACAGGTAAAGCATGACCTGTTGGCGCACCTTTTAAACTAGGATCAGTTGAAAAACTATACTGAGTTTTCGCTATGCATACTGGCAATTTACCAAAGCCATTTTCCTCAAAGTCTTTTAATTGCTTTCTTACTTTTGTATCCGCCATTACCTCACTTGCATGATAAATCTCTTGTGCTATTTTTTCTATTTTCTTAAATAAAGGTAAATTATCCTCATACAAATATTTAAAAATATCTTTTTTATCCTCACATATTTCCACAACATTCTTTGCTAATTCCTCTGTGCCTGCACTTCCATTTGACCAGTGAGTACATTTGGAAGCTTTAACACCTTGAGTTTTACAAAAATCTAGAAGTAAATTCATTTCATTATCACTATCAGTGATAAAATGATTTACAGCTATTGTAACTGGTAGACCAAACTTTCTTGTATTGTTTATGTGTCTTTCTAAATTTACTAAACCTTTTTTTAATGCATCTAAATCTTCATTTTTTAGTTCATCCTTACTTAAACCACCATGCATTTTTAGCGCTCTAATAGTTGCAACTATAACTACACAATCTGGTTTGATACCAGATTTTCTACATTTGATATCAAGGAATTTTTCAGCTCCAAGATCTGCACCAAAACCAGCCTCTGTTACAACATAGTCAGCCAATTTTAATCCGGCTTTTGTAGCTATCACAGAATTACATCCGTGAGCTATGTTTGCGAATGGACCACCATGAATAATTGCAGGATTATTTTCTAAAGTTTGTGTAACATTAGGTTCAATAGCATCTTTTAATAAAACAGTCATCGGACCTTGTGCGTTAAGATCTTTAGCATAAACTGGAGTTCTATCTCTAGTATAACCTATCGTAATATTTCCAATTCTTTTTTCTAAATCTTTTAAGTCTGTTGCTAAGCAAAATATTGCCATAATTTCTGAAGCTACAGTTATATCAAAACCATCCTGCCTAGGATAACCATTTGCAACACCTCCTAAATCTACTACTATAGATCTCAAGGATCTATCATTCATATCCATCACTCTTTTCCAAACAACTCTTCTAACATCTATATTTAATTTATTTCCCCAATAGATATGATTATCAATCAAAGCTGATAATAAGTTATGAGCAGAAGTTATTGCGTGAAAATCTCCAGTAAAATGTAAATTGATTTGTTCCATTGGAACAACTTGAGCATATCCTCCCCCTGCAGCGCCACCTTTCATTCCAAAAGAAGGTCCTAAGCTAGGTTCTCTTAAACACACTACTGATTTTTTTCCAATTTTATTAAGACCATCGTTAAGGCCAACAGAGGTTGTTGTTTTCCCCTCTCCAGCTGGTGTTGGAGTAATGGCTGTAACTAATATTAAGTTGCCGTCTTTTTTATCTTTTAGATTTTCTAAGTAATCTAAATTTATTTTTGCAATATGTCTCCCTATTGGACTAAATGCTGATGCGTCATCTGGTACCCCAATTTTTGCTAGAACGTCTTTGATTGGGTTCATTTTAGCTTCTCTTGCTATTTGAATATCAGATTTTACATCGCTCATTTGAAGTCCTATATTTAATTAATATTTGAAGATTAGTATCTCTTTTTATTGAGTTTGGAAACTTCTAAAAAATATATATAATAAAAATAAGAACTATTTAAATTCTTTTTGATAAAATCTAATTATGCAAAAGTACTCAATATTTAATCTAGTAAAAAATGCTCTTTCAAATCATGAGAATTGGGATTTAGCATGGAAGGATCCTACTCCAAAAAAAGAGTATGATGTTGTTATTATTGGTGGTGGAGGCCATGGACTTGCAACAGCATATTATTTAGCAAAAGAACATAATATTACTAACGTCGCAATTATAGAAAAGGGTTGGATTGGTGGAGGAAATGTAGGGAGAAATACAACAATAATTAGATCAAATTATATGCATGATGACAATGCATTATTTAGTGAATTTGGAATGGATCTATGGAGAAAAATGAGTCAGGACTTAAATTATAACGTAATGTTTTCTCCAAGAGGAATTATAAACCTTGCACATTCGGATGCTCAAATGAATGTTTATGCAAGAAGAGGAAATTCTATGCGTTTAAATGGAATTGATGCTGTTTTATTAAATAGAGAACAGGTTAAAGAAATTATACCAATGGCAGATTTTTCGGAGAATGTGAGATTTCCAATATTTGGAGGTCTAATGCAGCCAAGTGCAGGAACTGCAAGGCATGATGCAGTAGCTTGGGGTTATGCTCGTCAAGCGGACTCAATGGGTGTTGATATAATTCAAAATTGTGAGGTAACAGGGTTTGATATTAGTGCTGGAAAAATAAATGGAGTTAGAACCTCACGAGGAGACATTAAGGTAAAAAAAATTGGTTTATGTGTTGCAGGTAGTACAAATATTCTAGCAGAAAAATTAAACATGACTTTACCAATTGAAACACATCTTTTACAAGCTTGTGTATCCGAACCAGTGAAACCAGTTTTGGATAGAGTTGTTACTTTTGGAGCAGGACATTTTTATATTAGTCAATCTGATAAAGGTGAAATGGTTATGGGAGGAGATTTAGATGGATATAACAGTTACGCTCAGAGAGGAAACTTACCAACTTTACAGCATGTTTTAACAGAAGGTATTGCAATGATGCCATTCTTAAGCAAATTAAAAATGTTAAGAACATGGGGTGGTATAATGGACATGTCTATGGATGGATCACCAATTATTGACAAGACTCATATTGAGGGATTGTATTTAAATTGTGGTTGGTGTTATGGTGGTTTTAAAGCAACACCTGCTTCTGGCTGGACGTTTGCTCATACTATTGCACAAGATAGAGTGCATAAATTAAATGCTGGTTATAGTTTAGAGAGATTTAATACAGGTTACTTACTTGATGAAAAAGGACTTGGTACAAAAACCTGGATTTCTTAAATGTTGTATATTTTTTGTCCACACTGTGGAATGAGATCTCAAAATGAATTTTCTTATGGTGGTGATGCTACTGTTAAAAGGCCCGAATTAAATAAAGAAGTGTCAGATAAAGATTGGGATAATTTTGTTTACAACAGAAAAAGTTTAAGAGGGAAACATTGGGAATTATGGCAACATATATCAGGTTGTAGACAATGGATTAAAGTTGAAAGAGATACTGGAACTCATGAAATTTTTAATACACTAAAAGCTGATGAGGAAATATCTAAATGAGTCAAAATTTTAGATTAGAAGATGGTGGATTGATAAATAGAGAAAAAAAACTTTCATTCAAATTTAACGGTAAGACTTATTATGGGTATGAAGGAGATACTCTCGCTTCAGCTTTACTTGCAAATGGAGTTCATTTAATAGGTAGAAGCTTCAAATATCATAGACCAAGAGGTTTTTTTGGTGCCGGAGTAGATGAGCCGTATGCGATTGTTCAACTTTATAGAAATGGCGAAACAGAGCCAAATGTTAAATCTACAGAGCAAGAACTTTTTGAAGGTCTAGAAGCTACAAGTGTTAATTGTTGGCCAAATGTAAATTTTGATATTGGAGCAATAAATAATTTTTTAAGAATATTTCTCCCTGCTGGATTTTATTACAAGACGTTCATGTGGCCAAAAAGTTTTTGGTTCAAAGTTTATGAACCTTTTATTAGAAAAGCCGCAGGTTTAGGTGTAGCATCAATTAAACACGATAAAGAGAGATATGAACATAAATATGAATATTGCGATATATTGGTAGCTGGATCTGGACCATCTGGATTAGCAAGTGCTTATGCAGCAGCAAAAAATGGTGCAAGAGTCATATTAGCTGAGGATAAACCAAGATTTGGTGGATCGTTATTAACAAGTGAAGTGAATATTGGAAATCAATCAGGGAAAGATTGGGCAGATAATATTGTTACTGAACTAAAAAAAATGCCAAATGTAGTAGTTAAAAATAGATCACAAGTTTTTGGTTATTATGATCACAACATGTTGGTAATGTCAGAAAAAGTAAGCGATCACTTACCATCTACAAAAAAATATCATCCTAAACAACGACTTTGGTATATAAGAGCAAAAGAAGTTTTAATTTCCTCGGGATCGATTGAAAGACCTATAGTCTTTGGAAATAATGATACACCAGGAGTTATGCTCTCTTCAGCAGCAAAAGAGTATATTAAAGTTTATGGAGTATTGGTTGGAAAAAAACCTTTAATATTTACCAATAATGACAGTGGCTATGAAACTGCAATAGAATTTAAAAAAAATGGAATTAATCCAATTATTTTAGATACAAGAAAAAACCCCGACTCTGAAATTATTACAGAGGCTAAAAATTTAGGAATAGATATTAAATTTTCATATGTTGTTGTTGCAGCTCAAGGTTATAAAAAAGTTAAATTTGCAGATATAGCAAGTATTTCTGATGATAAAAATTATTTAGGAAAAATAGAGAGTATAAAGTGTGATTGTATTTGTGTTTCTGGCTTTTGGACGCCCACAATTCATCTCGCATCACAATCTGGAAATAAAACTAAATATAACAGCGATATTGATGCATTTGTTCCAGATAAATCAAAACAAAACGAAACTACTTTAGGAGCAGCTAGTGGTGTTTTTAATTTAGATGAAACATTAAAAAGTTCTTTTGAAAAAGGCTATGAATTGTCAAAAAAAATTACAGAAAACGATAATAAAATTTCATTTCCAAATGTTGTTGAAAAAAAATCAACAAGTCATGATAAGTTTTGGTGTGTGCCTCTGCCTAAGGGAAAAAATTATAAAAGATTTTTAGATTTTCAAAATGATGTAGCTGTTTCAGATATCGAAATCGCGTTAAAAGAGGGTTATAGATCAATTGAACATGTAAAAAGATACACTACTCTAGGTATGGCGACAGACCAAGGTAAAACAAGTAACCTTAATGGTTTGCAATTAGTATCAAATATAGAAAATAAAGTAGTTCCAGCAGTTGGACACACGACTTTTAGACCTCCATATACACCAATTTCAATCGGAGCAATTGTTGGCAGAGAAATTGGAAAACATTCAAAACCAACAAGAAAATCTCCTATGCATACATGGCACGAAAAAAATAATGCTGTGTTTGTGGATGCTGGAGTATGGTTGAGACCAAGGTATTACAAACAAGGGAATGAAAATTTGTTTGAAGGGTCAAAAAGAGAAGCTAAAAATGTAAGAGCAAATGTAGGTGTTTGTGATGTAACAACACTTGGTAAGATAGATATAAAAGGTCCTGATGCAGCTGAATTGTTAAATAGAGTTTATACTAATGCATGGTTAAAGTTACCAGTTGGTAAAGCAAGATATGGCGTGATGTTAAGAGAAGATGGAATAGTTATGGATGATGGAACAACGACAAGAATTTCAGAAAACCATTATCATATGACTACTACTACTGCTCAAGCAGCAAATGTTTTATCACACTTGGAATATTATTTGCAATTAGTTTGGCCAGAATTAAAAGTGAACGTAGTTTCAACAACAGAACAATGGGCAGGAGCGGCTATTGCCGGACCTAGATCTAGAGATTTATTACAAAAACTATTTCCAAATTCTGATGTTTCTAATGAAGGATTACCTTTTATGGGTTATATGGAAGGAGATTTATTAGGTGTAAAAGCTAGAATTTTTAGAATTTCATTTTCTGGAGAGCTTGCTTATGAGGTGAATGTTGAGTCAGATAATGGAAACTTCATGTGGGAAAAAATAATTGAAGTTGGTAAGGAATTTAAAATACAACCTTATGGAACGGAGGCTTTATCAACTCTTAGAATTGAGATGGGCCATGTTGCAGGTTCAGAGCTTGACGGAAGAACAATACCTTATGACAATTCTCTTGAGGGATTGTTAAGTAAAAAGAAAGATTTTATTGGTAAAAGATCTTTATCTAGAAAAGCTTTTGTAGCAAATGATAGACAAAAAATTGTTGGTGTCGTTCCATTAGATAAAAAAACAAGTATTCCGGAAGGATCACATCTTGTAAAAGACTCTAAAGCACCCCTTCCAAATCCAAAATTAGGCTATATTTCTGCATCATGTTGGAGTGTTGAGCATGACAATCCATTTTCACTAGCAATATTGAAGGATGGGAAAAATATGATAGGTGAAAAATTATTTGTGATGTCTCCACTTAAAAACAAAGTAATTCCTGTTGAAATAGTTTCGTCACATTATGTTGATCCAAAAGGTGAGAGGGTAAGATCATGAGTTCAATATCAGCTCTAGCAAACATACATTCTACAGGCCGATTTGGTGATTATGAGGGTAAAAAAGATAATGATATTTTAAAAATTTCAGAAATTAAGAATTTATTAATAGTTCAAATAGTGCAATTTAAAAATTCTACAATTTCAACTGAAAGTATAGATGGTTTAAAATTTAAAGATGAACCAATGAATGTAGCTTGTAATGATGATACAAGAATATTGTGGAATGGTCCAAAAAATTGGCTTCTAATATCAAATAAAAAAGATTTATTAATTAATGTTGTAAAGGCATTTAATGAAAAAGATTTTGCTGTGACAGATTTATCTCATTCAAGAGCTATAATTGAGATAGAAGGAAAGAATGTTAAAGAAGTATTAAAGAAAGGATGTCCTTTTAATTTTAATTCCTTAAATATCAACAACTCTATAAATTCTACTTATAATGGTATCGCATTTACCGTAGATTTAATAAATGATAATCCAGATAAAGTAAGATTATTTGCTTTAAGAAGTTTTGGTGAATCTTTATATCATTCTATTACGGATGCTTCTTTAGAATTTGGTTACAATTCGATTTAAAAATATCTAATCTCGTGTAGCAATATACACACCTATAGAAGTTATTAAAAAGCCTAAAATATCTAAATTTGTTAAACTTTCGTTAAGAAAAATCCAAGCCATTAATGCAGATGTGGCAGGTATTAAAAAAAATATTGAAACAGTTTTACTCGCAGAGTTATTTTTTATCAGATACATCAATATAGTAAAAGCTCCAAATGATACTAAGAATATTTGATGACTCATTGCGATTAAAAATGTTTGTGAAAAATTAATATATGGTTTTGCAAAAAAAATTATTATCAACAGGTGTAAAGTAAAACCACCCAAAGCTTGATACATATTGCTAACGGGTAGAGGTAAATTATTACTAATTTTTTTTTGCCAAATCGTCGAAGATGTAATAGCGACAAGGGCAATTACAGTTGCTATTAAACCTAAAATTGGAATATTTGTTCCTACATCAAAACCCAACACTAAAGCGGCTCCAATGAATCCCAAAAAAACTCCGATCCATTGTTTGGAAGATACTTTTTCATTTAATATCGGTCCACTTAAAGCGTTTGTAAGAATAGGTTGTAGAGTTACAATTAATGCAGCAATTCCAGTCGGCATTCCCTTAGAAATAGAAAAAAAAACACCTCCCAAGTAAAAACCATGAAAAAGTACTCCACTAAAGAAAGACTCCAAAAAATATTGCTTATGAATTAAAATTTGATGTTTTTTATAAATACAAAATAAAAAAAAACCAATTGCAACGATTAGAAAACGAAATGCAAGTGCCGAAAAAGGATCGCTATAATCTATGATTGGCTTTGTTGTAATGAAAGCTGATGACCAAAGTATTATAAATATAAATGGAAAAATCTTAATCATAGATAATTATAGCTATAATGTTCTATTATCATAAAAAAATACCCAAAATAAACAAATTCTATCTTGAGTTGTTTTGATATTTAAGTATCAATTAACGTTTGTTATGAATTTTAAAAAAACAATCTTATTAATGGGTATTTTATTTTCTTTAAATGCATGTGTGCAATCAACTGCTTTTATGGGTCCTGGAGTTACAATAGCAACTTCTGGAAATATAGCTCAAGCAAGTTTTCAATATGGAACTAATAAGATTATTGAAAAGCAAACAGGTAAAAATACACTTAGCTTAATTACTGATGTAATTGACGAAAGCAAAAGTGAAAATGAAGAAAAACAAAATTTTTTTAATGAGAAAAAATTTCAAGATAATTTTAAAAGATTAGTTCAGAAAAAATTTTATAAAACAAGAAAACAAGTATTTTTAAATTAATCAATTATATTTAAAAATATTAAATGTTCTTGATTACTTTCTCTACACCATAGCTCGTAACTCTCACACATTCTCCATAAATTATCAAAAGCACGTTGAGAAACTTCAAGTGGAAAATGACTTTTAGTATAATATAATTCAGGAAATTTAATTAATTGTTTAATTACCATATCTTTTTGCAATCTAAGTAATCTTATTGTTTCTTTAGGAATTTTTTTACCAGATTTAGTATCGATAAATTTGTTAGTTTCTAATTCTTTAAACCAATTGTCATGAAATCTTCCACTACTTATTTCTTCATAAGTTTCAGATCCAATAAATCCTTCAATAGCATCATTAGTAGAAATTCCAGAATTATTTTTCTTAAATTCAGATATTTTTTTATAAATTAATTCAGCAACATATAAAACGTATGGTTTATTCATTGAATATTATTTTGCTTGGTATTTTTTCATTGAGGAATTTGCCAAGATCAAGTTAGGATCAAAAAATATTTTTGATGATTTAACTTTGTTGAAAGATTTAAAAGCAAAAATTGCAATTGGAAGCTCAGTACATCCTAGTATTATTTTTTTACATTTATTTTTTATCAAATAATCTATAGCTGGTTTAATCGATTTTTCGGCAGCTTTAATATTACCCATTTTTACAAATCTTATTGCTTTATTAACATTATTTTTTTGAATTTTATTATTTGGTGAAACTAACTGATATTTTTTTTCAAAAAACCTATTATATACTCCTGTTTTAAGCGTTCCTTCAGTAGCTAATAGACCGATCTTTGTATCATTCTTACATTGTTTTTTTGTAACTTTAAATACTTCTTTTGGCATATTAACAATTGGTATATTAATTTTTTTTTGCAAATCATCATACCAATAGTGAGCAGTGTTACATGGTATAACAATAAATTTACATTTATTCTTCTCAAGTAATTTACAACCTTTTAAAAGACTTCTTAAAACTATAGTATATTTTTTTTTATTGTCTTTTTTATGTAATTTACTTAAAAACTTGCTTGGTTGAATATCTATTGACTCTGGTCGTCCAGGAATATTTGATTTATTATAAAGTATAAACAGTGGATACTGTTGATCTGTTTTACCTCTATTTAGTACAGCTAATTTATTACAAAAGTCAAGACCAGCCTGAGTTCCCATTCCTCCCAATATTCCGATCATATTGTAATTTTTTATATTTTGTTGATTTGTTTGTTTATTCCTCTCATAAAAACTAAAAGTAGGCAACCATTTTTAGTAAAGGAGTTATGTTTTGATCCAGGCAAGTATGTAACAAAGTCTCCTTTTTTAAAAATCTTTCCATCTGCGTCTTTTAGTTCACCATCAATAACTAAAAATTCCTCAAATCCTTTGTGTTTATGAAATAAACTTTTAGCCCCAGGTTCCATTTTTAGGAAATATGTTCCAAAACCACCATTTTTTTTATCATAACTTATTTTATGCCAACTCATTCCATTTACAACTTTTCCATAATTATCAAATGGTTTAAATTTTAAATTTTTAATATTATTTATGAATCTCTTACTCATTTAAAAGATTAATTATTGTACAACCAAATGATATAAATAAAAATTATATATATTGAATTTTAGAACTGGTATTGGCTGAAAAATTTATTAATTCTTTAAGAATTTTTAATCAGCCAATAGGAAGTGTGATTATTATGCAGTTTTTAAGTTAACTGCTGAAGGACCTTTAGGACCATCCTCAACATCGAAAGTCAAAGCTTGACCCTCATCTAAACCGTTCATACCAGCATCTCTTACTGCTGAAACATGTACAAACACATCTTTTTCTTTATCTTCTCTTTCAATAAAACCAAAACCTTTGGTTGGATTGAACCATTTTACTTTTCCTTGTAGACTCATATTTATCTTCTTATTTATTGTTGTATTAATTTATTACTTATAATTAAGTAATCTCAGCTTTGTTTAGATTTTATTGGGTTTTGTCAACAAAATTGATAATTTTTTTTAAATTAAGATATAAATTTAGTTAAATAAATAGAATTAATATCCTCTTTATAATGCGCAAAAGGCTTACAAGGCTTAAATCCACAAATTTTAAACAATTTTCTTGCTGGAATAAAAAAATCTCCTGCACCTGTTTCTATACTTAATTTTTTAACATTCAATTTTTTTGCCTCACTAATTAGATGATTTATTACCTCAATACCATAACCTTTTTTTCTAAAATTATCATGTACTCTAATTGATTTAAATTCACCATGATTTTTATCCAAAAATTTTAATGCACCACAGCCTGTTAACATTTTATCATTCCATAGACTCCAAAATTTTATTGATGAATGTTTCAATCCATCAATATCTAGAACATGAGCACTCCCTTCAGGAGAAGCTGCTCTTAACTCGATAAAATGTTTTACTAAAAGTTCATGAACTTTTGGATTATTAAAATTACCTTCTATAGATCTTAGCATTTATATTAAAGTTGTTATATGTCCCATTTTTCTTTTTTCTTTAATTTCTTTTTTAAGATAATCGAAAAAAAATTCATTTGAGTCAAAATTCTTTCTCTCTCTATATGGTATTATTTGATCCCCAATAAGATTAATCATTTTAGCATTTGATATTTTTTTTAATTGAACTTGCTCTAGTCCACAAACAGCTCTTATATGATTTTCAAACTGACTTACATTATATGCGTTAATAGTTAAATGTCCTGAGTTGTGTACTCTTGGAGCAATTTCATTAACATATAAGTTTTCATTACGATCTATAAAAAATTCTACACACAAAGTACCAATATATTTAAGCTCTTCAGCAATTATTATAGCCCAATTTTTTGATTGTTCGAACAATCTTTCATTAATTTCAGCAGGTATCTTTGAATATTTTAAAATCTGGTCTTGATGAGTATTTTCTATTGGTTCATAAATTTCATATTTTGAATAATCAAATCTAGTAATTATTACGGAAATTTCTTTTTTTAATTTAATAAGTTTTTCAAGAATATAGCCTTTTGAAAAATCAATATTTATTTTATTTAACTCATTGATAGAATTAATTGGATGTTGACCTTTTCCATCATAGCCTAATGTTGCAGTTTTTAGAATTCCTGGTAAAAAATCATCTAGAGCTTCAATTTCTGATTTTGTTTTTACTGAAACATATCTTGTTGTTCGAATGTTTAATTTATTAACAAAATCTTTTTCAGCTAATCTATGTTGAATTATTCTATTTATTGATGGTTTGGGTAAAACATTCTTTAATTTATTTATTTCATTTAAAGTTTCATAAGGAATATTTTCAAACTCATATGTAACGATATCAACTTGACTAACAAATTTTGAAATGTTTTGATTATCATCATATTTTCCACAGATAAATTTATCACAAAAATTTTGTGCTGGAGCATTAGCATCGTCACAAAAAACTACTGTTTTAACTTGTAATTTTTTTGCTGCAATCGCAAGCATACTTCCTAGTTGACCACCACCAATTATACCCAATGTAATCGTTGACATATCTTATTTAGGCTTTTTTTTTACAGACTTAGATTGTCTTTTTCGCCAAATATTTAATTTTGTTTTAATCTTTGAATTATTATTTGCTAAGATAGACGCTGATAGTAATGCCGCATTGATTGCACCATCTTTACCTATTGCTAAAGTTCCAACTGGTATTCCTTTTGGCATTTGAACTATAGATAGTAAACTATCTAAGCCTTTAAGTTTTTTACTCTCAATAGGCACTCCTAATACTGGTAATGATGTGATTGCAGATATCATTCCGGGTAAGTGTGCAGAACCACCAGCTCCTGCTATAATAACACCTATATTATTTTTTTCAGCTGACAAGGCATAATCATACATTCTTTTTGGAGTTCTATGAGCGGATATAATCTTAGTTTCAAATGAAATACCAATTTTTTTAAGTGTTTCTTCTGCATATTGCATAGTTTTATAATCTGATTGACTACCCATGACTATTGAAACTATTAAAGGTTTTATTTTTTTCATTAAATTACGCAATAAACTTTATCTCAAAGATAAGTAATAATTTCAATAAAATTAATAGAATTTAGATAAGTTATTGATATTGTTTTAAATTATAAACTATTTATGAACTATAAAATTGATAATTTACAATATTGTAATTGGAACAGGGAAATATTTAAATTTAATAATCAAGCAGGTTTAGATGCTGTTCATGTGACAATAGCGTATCATGAAGACTATGATGAATTATTATTAGAAATAAAAAAATGGGATAAATTATTTTTAGAAAATTCAGATTTAATTTTTCCTGGAAAAGATTTTAAAGATATAGAAAAAGCTCATTCAGAAAAAAAAACGGCTATTTTTTTTGGTTTTCAAAACTGTTCACCTATTGAGGATAATATTAATCTAGTAGAAAAAATACATACTTTAGGATGTAGATTCATGCAATTAACTTACAATAACCAGTCTTTACTTGCGACTGGTTGTTACGAAAAAATAGATAGCGGTGTTACTAATTTTGGAAGAGAAGTTATTAAAGAAATGAATAGAGTAGGTGTTGTTATTGATATGTCTCACTCAGCAGAAAAAAGCACTTTTGATGCAATTGAAATTAGCGAAAAACCAATAGCAATTACTCATGCCAATCCATCATTCTGGCATCCAGCAAAAAGAAATAAATCAAATGAATTATTAAAAACTTTAAGTCAAAGCGGGGGAATTTTAGGCTTATCATTATATCCTCATCATTTGAAAAACAACTCTAGTTGTACCTTAGAGAGTTTTTGTGAAATGATTGCTAAAACAGCCGAATTAATGGAGGTTGATAATATTGGCATAGGATCAGATCTTTGTTTAAATCAACCAGACTCTGTTGTGGAATGGATGAGAAATGGAACTTGGTCAAAGAGCAAAAATTATGGTGAAGGTTCAAAAAACAAACCTGGTTTCCCAAAACAGCCCAATTGGTTTGAAGATGCTAGAGGTTTTTCAAATTTAGAAAATGGTTTAAAGAAGATAGGATTTTCTGAAAATGAGACCAATGGTATACTTGGCAATAATTGGTATAATTTTTATAAAACTATTTAATTATGAATATTAAATTACGTGATCCAAAAGAGATAATGAAATTGTCTAGACTTGGATCATTTCACCAATCAAAATTATCCTTTTTAAGAAGTTTTTTAAATGAATTCAAGAATTGGGAATATAAAAGAGATCTATTTAATTTAGATAAAAATGGATATGGAGAGGTGGTTTATTCATTTAAAAAAGATAAAAGAGTTTATTCTCTAGTTTGTTTCGCAAATTCAATTTCTGATGAAGATAGATCTGACAGAGTAATCGCAACTAAATGGGATGCAGCATTTACTTTACATGATGGTATTCCAAGCAAAATTGATATTCAGAGGTTAAAAAATGAAGTACCGAAACAGGAAATAGGAAGACTTTCATACAAAGAATTAACTCTTTCTAGAGCAAATAAATCAGTACGAGTTTTTAATCATGTTGTCGATAATTTAAGTAAAGGAAAACAGCCAGATTTAAATTTATTATCTAAAGTTGGTTATTTATATAGAACAACAGCTGTTTATGGTTCTGGTAAATTTGGCTTGGCTGATAGATTTAGGATTAAAGATCGAGATGAAATAAATGGGCCATTTAGACTTGAAATGATGCTTGTTTATTTAGTAAGGCAATTTACTTTTGATCAAGTTAATCATGTTGCTTATAATAAAGATCCAAAAAAAGCAGTAAAGCTGGATTTAAACATATGTAAAAATTTAGGAATTGGTAATTCTACTGGCCTTGGTATGGCGCCATTTATTGTTAATCATCCAACATTATTAAATAATTGGATAATGTGTAGAGAAATAGCGTTACAAAAAATAAGACAAATTAAAAAAGTAGATAAAAAAGATTTTAATCTTTTTTTAGAGTGTGTAACAAAATCATTAACTAACATTTCAAGTTGGAATACTGAAAGCATATATCAACAAAATAAAATAAAGTCTTTACTTAAAAATGTTCAAAAGTTTTTAAACTTTATAAAAAATCATTTTGATTTTAAAACTGATTATTCTTTTAATGAAATATATAAATGGTTAGATAAAAATACATGTATTGAATGTACAGAATATATAGTTTCAATTATGATGGAGCCGTATGATAATATAACTAAACCATTAATTAAATTGATGAGTTCAGAAGAGGAAAAATATTTTAATATTCCAACTGAAAAAAATGTAGAACATTTGCGAACAATAATTGAAGAAAAATATTCAGATATATTAAAGATAGATTTTGAAAAAAAAGAAAATAATCAAAATTTTTGGTTTATATCAAAAAATAAAGAAGAACCAAGATTAGCTGATAGGTATGAAGAACATGGTTCCGAATTAGAACAACCTTTGGCAATCGCAAGAGATATAACAAAATTATATAAAAAACTTCTGACAGTTAAAAATAGTTTATCTATGGCAGAATTTTTATCAAATAATACAGAATTAAGACATGTTATAAGAAGAGCTTTTATATTAGAAAAGTTTCCTTATTCTGAAATTCAGGATAATACGATTAGTAAAAATACAATTCCAATTGATATGTTAAGATTAAAACTCTCTTTTTTTGGAGCTTTAAAGTTTGATCCAAGATCAGATAAATGGTTAAGAATTTGCATGTTTCAAGGAGCACCATTACCGAACGATTTAAAAAACTATGATGAGCAATGGGTTTATAAAACTAATTTTTAGTTATGAAATCTCTTAGTGAAATTGAGACAGTTGTCAAAAGAGCTTCAAGAGCCGCAGGGTTTTCTTGGGGAGTATCTGAGGATGTAGGAAAAAGTATAAGAATCTTAGAATTATTTGGATTGCCAGGATTGAAAAATTTAAACCAATACTTCAAAGATAGAAATAATAAAAAGTTTGAAAGTTTAAATTTAATTAATCAAAATCATTTTTCCAGTTCAACATTTTATTGCCCAATTACTCTTGGTATCAGTTTCTTGGATCAAATTAGAAGCATTGATAGTATAAAAAAAATTACTTTTAAGAATATCGCTTATCCAATAATTTTTTTATCTTTTCTAAGTAGAGCGTCAGAGATTATTGGTAAAAAAATTTTAATTAAGATTGATGAAAATGAATTTTTATTAAACTATAATGTTAATATTTATAATAACTTTTTTAATAAAGATCTATTGTTAGATGGAAAAATTATAGAAGTGGAAATAATCGATAATCAAGATAATTTTACAGATAATGAATGGAAAGAATTATATAAATTATCTGAAAACACCTTTGTAGAGGAAACAGATAGTTTAAAACAAGTCGGAGCTGGAGCAGGACTTACAGATAATGACTGATAAAATTGAAGATAAAGCAAATATAAATAGAGAATTAAATAATATTTGTGATGAATGCAAAGTTGAGGATGAAAGTGTTTCTCAAAATTTAATATTAACAGGATATAAAATTTGTAAATCTTGTAGAGTCTCTAAAACAATCTTTCCTTTTTAGCTTATTTGACTAGCAGGTAACATATTCATTCTACTCATAACAAATGAAATGGATAAAAATGCTATTATTAAAAAAGATAAAAATACTATTCCAAAAGATTTAAAATTTGATTTTAAATTTAAAATTTGTTTTGTTGAAATAATTAGACCAGCAAAAATCCAGAATTGTGTAAGAAATATTATTGGTACCATTAACTCTGGTGTTACTGCAAAAAATCTTAATAACCCTGGCGCATGTGCATAGCCAACTGCTGTTAATACTTTTTTAAAAGGTACTTTTGTTTGTTTATCAGGAAAAAGTTTCACACCAATTACATAAATAAAAATACCCCAAACAAACCATGTTAATATTGCTGTTATACCTGACATTGCGATAGCTGTTTTTATTAATGTATTTGCTGCAACAGCTCCAGCTATTCCATCTAGTATCATTATTATTCCTGCAAAGTATATTGCTGCTTCACCAAAATTCTTATTATCTTTATACAAAGATTTATCTAATCTTATTGATCTAAAAATTATATCTAAAAATTCACCAAACATTATTTAATATCTTTTTTATTTTTTTGAGCCTTAAATGAAACAATTAATGGTAGAATTAATAAAGCAATCGCAATAATAATGCAAATTAGGATTAAAAAGCCTTTGGTCATTAGGTTTAAGGGGGAATTTTAATAATAATTCCCCCAAAAAAATTATTTAGCCTTTAACAACTTCTCTTGTGTTTGCGTTAAAAGATTCTTTAAATGGAATATCTACCACAACAGCATCAACAGGAGTTCCTGGTGAGTCAGAGTATTCTTCAGGTAGATGAACTTTAAATTTAGTTCCTACTTTCCCTTTTGGAAAACCATTTGCATTCAATGTTCCATCAAAAGGAACATATCCCATAGCAATATTTGTTTTCTTTTCAGGATGCCACCAAGGTGAAGTAAGAAATCCAACAGGATCTCCACCGCCTTCAGGTGATACCAACCAAAAATCAGGCGCATAATTATCAATAGGTTTTCCACCCAATTCCATACCAACTAATTGAAGTTTATATGGTTTTTGACCTGCTTTGATATCTGCTTTCATTTTCTCAAGAGCGGCTTTACCAACATAATCAGCTTTTTTATTCCACTCACCTTTTCCAGACAAAGAAACTTGATAACCTAAATTACATTGGAACGGATTGTGTTGTTGATCCATGTCTTGTCCCCAAGAAAGAATACCTGCTTGAATTCTTCTATGGTGGGCAGGAGCAATAACCTTTAAGCTGTGTTTTTTCCCAGCCGCAAGTACAGCATTCCACATATCTTCAGCATATAAAGTAGAATTTCTTAGATAAATTTCATAACCAGCTTCTCCTGAGAAACCAGATTGTGAAATTACAACATCTCTTCCACCAACTTTAGCTTCTGCTAGTCCATAGAAAGGCATGTTGTCAAAATCTACTTGATCTCCACATAAATCTTTCATCAACGCTTTTGATTTAGGACCTTGAATTTGAACTGGACTCACATCAATCTCCTCAATTTTGCAATCAAATCTTCCATCTGCATTTACACCTTGAAGATATAAACCAATATCAGAGTCTGATAATGAAAACCAAAATTCATCTTCAGATATTCTTAAAAGAATTGGATCATTTAAAACTCCACCATATGCATTACATAGAATTACATATCTGGCTCTCATTGGTGAAATTTTAGTTGCATCTCTTGTGATCACATAGTCAGTAAATTTTTCTGCATCTGGACCCTTAACTCTTATTTGTCTTTCAACAGCAACATTCCACATTGTTACGTGGTTTACGATAGCATCATATTCAACCATTGCTCCACCATCTTCAGGTTTTACATAACCTCTTGGGTGATAAATACGATTGTATACAGTTGCTCTCCAACAACCTGCCTGCATTGATAAATGCCAATAAGGTGATTTTCTTACCCTTGTTGAAATTAACATTTCAACTTTTGTTGGCCCACTTTGTCTTAAGTTATATGGTACTTCTCTATCAGATTGATCAACAGAAGTAACATGTTTTAGTTTAGTATAGTCAAATTCATTAGACATAACTATTCTCCTTCAACCACTTGTTAGTTTCCTTCAAGCCGCCGAATGTATAAATGTGGAAGTTATCAGTATGCGATTTAACTTTCCCAATTAAATCATTAGGGTCTTTAGGTTTTAATAAATCTAACGCCTTACTAAAATTAGATTTAAGAAAATTTAAGGAATTTTTTGCTCCGACAATATTAGCAAATTTTATTAAGCTTGATATTTTTAGAGGTCCAGTAATTCCAACATGCACTGGTACGCTTTGTTTAGAAATAAAATCTATGATAGGCTGAGGATCTAATAACCATTGAGTTACTATATAATCAGCATAAGGCTTTTTATCTACCATAGCTTTGTCTAAATCTTCATCAGATATATCTGGACTTCCTTCAGGGTGTCCAGCAATTCCGATTTTCATTTTTTCAAAATAACCTGTTTCTAAAAGTTGAAACGAGCTATCGAATTTTCCTAGTGGTTCTCTTCCACCACCAATTATTAATGCCTGTTTAACTCCACCATCTTTACATCTAGAAACATATTCCTTTAGTTCAGTGTCATTATGCATTGATCTAGCTGGAAAATGAGGTACAGGATTAAAACCTTTTTTAACGAGCTCAACAGATTTATCTGCGGTTTCTTTATAATCACCTCCGGGCAACATTGTTACATAAACATCCTTTACAGGAGGCAGTGTTTCAAGATCTGTTTTAGGACCTATTTCTAAAGAAAAGTTCATTTTTTCAGATCATTATCTTATTTGAAAATGCTGTCAAAGAAAAACGATTGAATATAATTTATTTTTTTTGGCCTCTGTGTCTTTGGATTCGACTACCATATTCCTGTGTCACTCGATCAAAGATAATTGCAAGTGCCACAATTGCTAAACCGTTCATCAATCCCAAAGCTAAATATTGGTTAGAAATCGCTTGTAAAATTGGTACCCCGAGACCTCTAACACCAATCATAGAAGCTATAACTACCATTGCTAAAGCCATCATAATTGTTTGGTTTACCCCAGCAAAAATTGTTGGAAGTGACAAAGGTATTTGTACAGATTTTAATTTCTGCATTGGTGTGGCTCCAAAAGCCTCAGCTGCTTCCAAGGTTTCCTTATCAACTTCCCTAATTCCTAGATTCGTTAATCTTACAATTGGTGGTAGCGCATATATACAAACAGCTAATAATCCTGGAACTTTTCCGATACCAAGGAGCATTATGATAGGAATTAAGTAAACAAAGCTAGGTATAGTCTGCATCATATCTAGAACTGGTAGGATTGCTTTTTCT
>CACKKY010000016.1 GCA_902600855.1 uncultured Pelagibacteraceae bacterium
TGAAATTATATTGATTGGTTCTGGCAAAGGTGTGACTTCAGTAAAAACAATAAACCAAATCAATTGGAAAAGAAAAAGTTTAAAATTTTATAAATTATGCTTGAGACACTATTCAGCAGCAATTAAAAATTCTCCTAATTTTAATTAAATGAAAAGAGACCCCAACAATCCTTGTTTATTTTGTAATATAAAAGAAAGTGGTGTGGCTCATGAAAATGATTTAGCTTATGCAAGTTATGACACTTATCCTGTTTCAGATGATCATTGTTTAATTATTCCTAAAAGACATATTAAAAGCTACTTTGATTTAACTAATGATGAATTGATTGCGTGTAATGAGTTAATTAAAATTGTTAAAGAGGAAATTATCCTTAAAGATGAAACTGTTAGAGGATTTAATGTTGGCTCAAATATAGAAAAAACAGCTGGTCAATCAATTATGCATTGTCATATTCACTTGATTCCTAGAAGGGAAGGCGATGTTGATAATCCTCAAGGGGGTGTGCGGTCTGTTATTCCTAAAAATCAGCACTACAAACGTTAATATTAGCTGTTATTAAAGACAAATTGTCCGATTGTTAGGGTTGAACTCTAAAATTAACTAGATTAGAAAACTTTTAAAATCATTAAAAAGATTTAAAATAAGGGTAATATGTTAGAATTAAATCCATTTTCAGTTTTAGCTGAAACAATATCTCCTTTAGCAATGCAAGGTTTTATTATTGCAATGGTAGTATTGATTGCAATGGGAACTATCATTCAGATGATACATCATAAAAATATTACATATTTTTTTAACAATGCAAAAAAAGCAAAACTTCAAGCTACCAGAGAGGTCGGGTCAGGTGAAAAAGTTTCTATAATAGCTAAAACTGTTGTTCATGATATTGGAACTACTTCAGAACTTGGTTTTGGTAAAAGAAGACTTTCACATGTTATGGGCATGTATGGTACTATATTGTTTTGGATTTCAACTGCAGTATTAATTTTTAGTTATACTGGAATAGATAAAGAGTCATCATCGACTTGGTCAATGTTATGGCATGCAGGTGCAATATTAACTTGTTTAGGAGGATATTGGTTTTGGTTTTTTTTAAGAGTAGATGTTTCTGCTGAGGCACACCCTTGGTATAGAATAATTAAAGCAGATTTGTTTGTTTTAGCATTATTAGCTTGTTCAACTTTTGCTTTACTTTGGTCTTATACACAATTTAAAGGTCAAGTAGGATTATCATATTTATTTTTAGCACTTTACATTCTTTCAAATTTAGTTTTATTTGGAGGCGTATACTGGTCTAAATTTGCCCATATGTTTTATAAACCTGGGGCAGCAATTCAAAAAAATCTTGCAGAAGCTGATGGATCAAGAGATAATTTACCTCCACCTGCTGATGCACCTGAGCAATTTGGCCTAGGTATAAAAAGAGAAGAGCCAAAACACTATTAATATGTTAAAGAAAAAAGGAGAAAATTAAAATTATGTCAACATTTGTATATATGACTAGATGCGATGGCTGTGGTCATTGCGTAGATATTTGTCCATCAGATATAATGCATATTGATGAAAATATTAGACGTGCAAAAAATATAGAACCAAATTTTTGTTGGGAATGTTATTCGTGTGTCAAAGCATGTCCTAATCATGCAATTGATGTTAGAGGTTATGCTGATTTTGCTCCAATGGGTCATAGTGTTCGAGTAAGAAGAGAAGAAGAGAAAGGTACTATTTCTTGGAAGATTAAATTTCGAAATGGAACAGAAAAAGATTTTGTTTCTCCGATCACAACAAAGCCTTGGGGAAAATTCATTCCTAAACTTGCCGAAGGTGAAAAAATAAAACAAGGTGAAATTAATTCACAAAGATTATATTCTGAACCAGAAGGATTAAATATAGAAGGTGAATTACCTTCTGTACCAAAAGAAACTTTTAAAAAAGGTGTCTACTACTAATGGCTAAGCATAAAACACATTATGAAGATTGTGATGTTTTAGTAGTTGGCGGTGGTATGGCTGGTACTGGTGCTACGTTTGAGGCTAGACACTGGGGTAGAGACATGAAAATTATTTGTGTTGAAAAAGCTAATATAGACAGAAGTGGTGCTGTTGCCCAAGGTCTTTATGCAATTAATTGTTACATGGGAATGCAATGGGGTGAAAACCAACCAGAAGATCATGTGCGATATGCACGTAATGACTTGATGGGAATGGTAAGAGAAGATTTAGGTTACGATATGGCTCGTCATGTAGACTCAACCGTTCATATGTTTGATGAGTGGGGTCTTCCTATGATGAAAAATGAGGAGACTGGCAGATATCTTAGAGAAGGTAAATGGCAAATAATGATTCATGGTGAAAGTTATAAACCAATAGTTGCTGAAGCAGCAAAAAAATCAGCAGATAAAATATACAACAGAATTATGATAACCCATCTTTTAATGGATGAGTCTCAAGAAAATAGAGTAGGAGGTGCAGTTGGATTTAATATGAGAACTGGAGATTTTCATGTTTTTAGAGCAAAAGCAGTGATTGTTGCAGCTGGAGGTGCCTCTCATATATTTAAACCTAGAGCAGTTGGTGAAGGAATGGGCAGAACTTGGTATGCCCCTTGGAGTAATGGTTCAGCTTACGCATTACCCATTGCTGCTGGAGCAAAAATGACTCAAATGGAAAATAGAATTGTTTTATGTAGATTTAAAGATGGATATGGTCCAGTTGGAGCTTATTTTTTACATTTAAAAACTTATACTCAAAACGCTAATGGTGAGAACTATGAAAAAAAATGGTATGATCAAACGAAAGAGTTAGTGGGAGAATATATTGATCACCATCCAACGCCGACTTGTTTAAGAAATCATGCATTTATTCAAGAAACTATGGCAGGTGGTGGGCCAATACATATGGTAACTACTGAAGCTTTTCAAGATCCCCATTTAGAGACAGTTGGTTGGGAAAATTTTTTAGGAATGACTGTAGGTCAAGCTGTAGTTTGGGCTTCTCAAAATATAGATCCTAAGTATACAAATCCAGAACTTACAACCTCTGAGCCTTATGTAATGGGTTCTCATGCTACATGTTCTGGTGCTTGGGTAAGTGGTCCTGAAGATCTATCCCCACCTGAATATTTCTGGGGTTATAACAGAATGCTGACAATTGATGGTTTATTTGGTGCTGGAGATACAGTTGGTGGTAGTGCACATAAGTTTTCATCAGGATCCTTTACAGAAGGTAGACTAGCAGCAAAAGCAGCAGTTAAATATATTGAGGACAAAAAAGCTGAAGGTTTAAAGGTTTCTGATAAACAATGTGAAGACTTTAAAACAAAGGTCTACAAACCATTAGAAACGTTTACAGTGGCTCAAAACGAGATTACTGGAGGTACTGTTTCTCCTAGTTACATATCTCCAATTCAAGGCTTACAACGTTTACAAAGAATTATGGATGAATATGTAGGTGGAATAGCAACAAATTACATGACAAACGCAAATATGCTTAAAAGAGGTCTAGAACTGTTAGCTTGGTTAGAAGAAGATCTTGAAAATGTTGGAGCAGAGGATTATCATCAATTAATGAGAGCTTGGGAGCTTAAGCATAGAGCTATTACTTCTCAATGTGTAACAGAACATACCATGTTTAGAGAAGAAACTAGATGGCCTGGGTATTATTATCGAGGAGACCATATGAAACTTGATGATGATAATTGGCACTGTTTAACAGTCTCTAGAAGAGATCCTAAAACTGGTAAGTTTAGTATGGAGAAAGTCCCTGTCTACCATATAGTGGATGAAAACGAGAAGAAAAAAGCTTCTTAATCAAACTTTAGATTAATTTAATGGATATTTTATCAAAAACTGACGATGAAGTATTTGAATTAGCCAAACCAATCTGGATGAATTTAGTAAGATCCTCTAATCTTAAAGATTATGGTGGTTTTACGAGAGATTTTTCAACTCAAATGCTTTTTGGAGCTAACGAAGTAGAACTTGGCAAGCAATGGGCCAATAACAAGATAATCACAAATCTTCATGAAACCTTTGAGCCATTTGGTTGCTTAAGAAGAGGAGTTCACATCACTGTACTGATCAGACAAACAAATAAAGAAATTTCAGGAGAATTTCTTGGACGGCTAGTTTTGGGAGTTGAGGACAATGTAGTTAAAGTTTTTGGTGCCACTATCTATTAAAAAAAATAATCTTTAATTTAAAATGTATTTGACAAATCCCTTTATGGGTGTATCACGGAGTAAATGTTACTTTCTAAGTTAAAAATTCTAAAAAATATCTCAAACTTCAAAAATACTTTAATTAAAACAGGAATATGTGTAAGCCTTTTATTTTATTGGGGTGTTATTTTAGTTGGAACTTTTATCACTTTTAACTAAGTTGTTTTTAAACAGCATTTAATCAATTATGGAAGTATTTCTACCAATCGCTCAAGTATTTGTTAACCCAATTGAAATACTTTTGCTAAGTGCAATAGTTGGAGTTCTTTCAGGATTATTTGGTGTTGGTGGTGGATTTCTAATGACACCTTTTTTAATTTTCTTAGGAGTCCCACCGGCTTACGCTGTTGCTAATGAAGCAAACAATATTTTAGCCACATCAGTATCAGGATCTACAACACATTATTTAAAAGATACTCTTGATTATAAGATGGGACT
Organism: uncultured Pelagibacteraceae bacterium; assembly: GCA_902600855.1. Classification (GTDB taxonomy): domain Bacteria; phylum Pseudomonadota; class Alphaproteobacteria; order Pelagibacterales; family Pelagibacteraceae; genus Pelagibacter. The sequence goes on from CACKKY010000016.1 coordinate 4,658, forward strand.
TATGATTGTGGTAGGAGGTGTAATTGGAACTTCTATTGGAATTTACACTTTCACATATTTTCAAGATTTAGGAAAAATTGATACTGTCATCTCTCTAGCTTACATGTATATTTTAGCAATCATTGGAACACTTATGTTAGTAGAAAGTCTTGGTGAAATTGATAAAGCAAAAAGAAATCTTATAGAAAAAAAAAAATTACACGTTCACTATTGGATACATGGTCTTCCATTTAGAATGAGGTTTCCTAAATCTAAATTATACGAAAGTGCTTTTACTCCAATTATAATTGGTTTCTTAGTGGGCTTCATAGCAGCAATAATGGGGATAGGGGGTGCTTTTATTTTAGTGCCTGCAATGATTTATATAATTAAAATGCCAACCAAATTAGTTCCAGGAACTTCTTTATTTGTAACTATTTTTGTAAGTGTCATTGTTACTTTTCTACATTCATTTAATTATGGTTCGATTGATTTAATGTTAGTTTTTATGCTTGTTGTTGGATCTATTATAGGCGTTCAGGTAGGACAAAAATTAGGAGAAAAAGTTAATAGTAGTGGACTTAGAGCTTTATTAGCAATTCTCTTACTTGTAGTAGGTATTGCAATTGCATACGATACTTTTTTTGCGGAACATGCTAAATTAAAAGTTAATAAAGTTCTTGATGCAGATTTAAATTTTTTCTCATTATTTATTCAAAAGTTTTCAAAGGAAATGCCATTTTTCTACGGATTGTTTTCAATTTTGTTTGCAGTTTTTTTAGGGGTTGCAGCAGCTTTTATTAGACGTTTTGTTTCTAATTTTAAAAAAAAAATGGCAGTAAAATCCTAGTACAGATAGTAAATATAAAATTCTAAAGTTAGAATACAAACTACTCCAACGGTAGCCATTCCTATAAATCCTACTACAAAAGGCTTATATCCCATACTTTTAAGATCTTTAAGATTAGTAGTTAATCCAATTGCAGCCATTGCCATTGTTAAGAAAATTTTTGAAAATAATCTAATATTATCTATTGTATTATTCCAGAATTCATAATTTGAATTTAAAAATATTTGATCTCCAACATTTCTTATTATTATCATAACAATAAATCCTAGAACAAAATATGGAAAAATTTTAATAATTGAGTAGTTATTTTCTTTAGTATTGTTTCTATTATATAAGAATGCAAATAATGGTATCATTATTACTAGAAATGTATTTCTTATTAATTTCGTTATAGTTGCGATATTTAATGTTTCTGGGCTATTAAATTGTTGTTCGTAAATTAGTCCTGCGGCAGCAACTTGTGATGTTTCATGAATTGATGTACCCAAAAAAAGACCAACAAACAAAGAATTTCCATCAAAGTAATAATTTGCAAAGTATGGATATATCAGCATTGACAATATTCCAAACAAAGTAATGTTAGCTATAGCATAAGAAACTTCGCTCTTATTTGCTTTAATAACAGGCGCAGTTGCCATAATTGCTGTAGTTCCACATACTGTGCTACCTATTGATATTAGATAAGCCATTCTAGTAGCTATCTTAAGTTTTTTAATAATAAGTTTTACAACCATCAAAACACTTACTATACAAATAATTATTAATGGTATTGCTATGACACCAAATTCTAAAAATTCAAAAGGCTTAAGTTGTATTCCAAGACAAATAATTCCAAATTTTAAAATGTAAGATTGTGTGAAATTTAAACCCTTAATGAAACTTTCTCTTATTTGAAAAATATTTCCTAATAACATTCCAAATAGAATCGCAAACATTGCAGTTGATATTGGACTTTTGTCATAACCTAAAAGCTCAATACCGATAATATTATTAAATCCTTGTGAGAGGTTATAAATAACAAATGCAAGAACAATTCCAGGTATTACTACCAGTTGTTTTTTATAATTCATTACTTAATTAAAGTTTTCTATGCACTTCTGTAAAGTTTAGTCATTACAAATTCTTTATGACCTAAAGCTTCAGCACAAGTTAATCTACCATTAGCTACCCTTAAAGTAGATTTTATTAATTCATCACCAGCTTGAGACATATTCATTTCTCTTGTAAGTATTTTAGATACATCACAATCAATATGTTCGCCCATTCCTTTTACAGTTAAAGGGTTAGCGGTTAGTTTAATAACTGGTTCAATTGGATTTCCAACTATATTACCTTGACCTGTTGGAAAGAGATGAATATTAAAACCTGCTGCTGCTTGAAGAGTAACACACTCTGCTGCAGCTGAAGAAGTATCCATAAAGTATAAACCTTTTCCTTTAGTTGGCTCTTCCGCTGGTTCTAACACATCAATGAATTTACAATTTCCTATTTTTTGAAAGTTCCCAAAAGCTTTTTCCTCAATTGTAGTTAGTCCACCTGCAATATTTCCAGCAGTAGGTTGACTTTCTGATAAATCATCCGTTGCCTCTTTTAGAATAAAGTCATTGTAAGAGTTCCATGTTTTCATGAATTTTTCTGAAGCTTCCGGTGTCGCTCCTCTCTTAGCACAAACAGTTTCTGCACCAGTTAACTCTGAAGTTTCACCAAAACATAAATGAACTCCAAAAGGTTCTAGTTTATCCATTAGATTTCCAACAGTTGGGTTTGCCGCAAGTCCAGATGTAGTGTCCGACTCTCCACATTTTACTGATATCCATAAATCACTCAAAGGACATTCTTCTCTTTGTTTTTCTGAGGCCCACATAACAAATTCTTGAGCTTTTTTTGAAGCTTTCATGGTAGTGCCTATATCGCCAGTTCTCTCAATATGAAAACCTTCAACCGGCTTACCTGTTTTTGCAATTCCATCTACAATTTTTTTTGTCCATTTTGGCTCAATTCCAATTACGATTACGGCTGCAACATTTGGATTACATCCAGTTCCAATCATTGTTCTAAAGTGTAATTCTAAATCTGCACCAAATTGAAGCCTTCCATATGAATGAGGTAGAGCGATTGTACCTTTAATATTATTTGCAACTGCCTCAGCACAAGCATTAGAAATATCGTCAACAGGAAGAATAATCACATGGTTTCTAGTACCTGCTCTTCCATTTTCTCGTTTGTAACCTAAAAAACTTTTTGGGATTTCCATATTTTTACCACTTCTTTGTTTTCACATTATGAACATGGACATGTTCACCTTTTTTAATTGATTTAACAACTTTACCTATATCATGACCATATTTAAGGATTGTGTCTCCCTCATTTAAGTCAACCATAGCTATTTTGTGTCCTAATGGAATTTCATCCATGGATTGTATGTTTGTAGAGCTATCATCTTCCATTATCCAACATGCACATTCTTGTTTTGGGGTAATTTTTTCGATAACAACTACGCCTACATTATCCTTTTTATCGTGAATTATGATGTCTGTTGCCATAACTTGTGTCGAATTGTTTGTTTGAAATTTTGAAAATCTTATATATTAATCGCAAAAATTAACAAACGAATTTTATAAATATTATTAAATATTACTTTTAAAAAAGGTTCAAGTTTTATGACAAAAATGACAACAGAAGAGGCTTTTGTAAAAGTTTTGCAAATGCACGGAATTGAACATGCTTTTGGAATTATAGGATCAGCATTTATGCCAATTTCAGATATTTTTCCTGATGCAGGAATTACTTTCTGGGATGTTGCTCATGAAACAAATGGTGGTTTAATTGCAGATGGATACACAAGAGCTACTGGAAAAATGTCAATGGTCATTGCTCAAAATGGACCAGGAATTACAGGATTAGTAACTCCAATTAAAACTGCTTATTGGAATCATACACCTCTTTTATTGGTTACACCTCAAGCAGCAAATAAGACTATGGGACAAGGTGGATTTCAAGAAGTTGAACAAATGAATTTATTTAAAGATATGGTTTGTTATCAAGAAGAAGTTAGAGACCCATCGAGAATGGCAGAGGTTTTAAATAGAGTAATAGAAAAAGCTATTAGAGGTTCAGCGCCTGCGCAAATAAACGTACCTAGAGATTATTGGACACAAGTAATTGATATTGATCTTCCACCAATTGTAAGACTTGAAAGACAAGCAGGTGGTGTTGATGCAATTAAAAAAGCAGCAGAACTTTTATCAAATGCAAAATTTCCAGTAATTTTATCTGGTGCTGGAGTTGTTATTGGTGGTGCGATAGAAGATTGTAAAAAACTTGCAGAAAAATTAGATGCACCTGTTTGTTCTGGTTATCAACATAATGATAGTTTTCCAGGAAGTCATCCATTAGCCGCTGGTCCTCTAGGATATAATGGTTCAAAAGCTGGAATGGAATTGATTCAAAAAGCTGATGTAGTTTTAGCATTAGGAACAAGATTAAATCCTTTTTCTACATTACCGGGTTATGGGATGGACTACTGGCCAAAAGATGCAAGTATAATTCAAGTAGATATGAATTCAGATAGAATTGGCTTAACTAAAAAAGTAACAGTTGGAATTTGTGGAGATGCAAAGTTAGTTGCACAACAATTATTAGCACAGCTTTCACCAACTGCTGGAGATACTGATAGACAAAAAAGAAAAGATATTATTCATCAAACCAAATCAGCATGGCTTCAAAAATTATCAAGCTTAGATCATGAAGATGATGATGAAGGCACTGTTTGGAATGAGGAAGCAAGAAAAAGAGATGCTGATAGAATGTCACCACGACAAGCTTGGAGAGCAATTCAAGCAGGTATGCCTGATGATGTAATAATTTCTAGTGATATTGGAAACAACTGTGCAATTGGAAATGCTTATCCAACTTTTGAAAAAGGAAGAAAGTATTTAGCACCAGGATTATTTGGTCCTTGTGGTTATGGTTTTCCTTCAATTCTTGGGGCTAAAATTGGTTGTCCGGATACCCCTGTAATAGGTTTTGCGGGTGATGGTGCTTTTGGAATTAGTATGAATGAAATGAGTTCATGTGCTAGAGAAGAATGGCCAGCAATATCAATGGTAATTTTTAGAAACTATCAGTGGGGTGCTGAGAAAAGAAATACTACTTTGTGGTTTGATGATAACTTTGTTGGAACAGAATTAGATCCTGAATTAAGTTATGCAAAGGTTGCAGATGCTTGTGGTTTAAAAGGGGTAACCGTTAGAACTATGGAGGAAACAACTAATGCCATTAAACAATCATGCGAAGATCAGAAAAAAGGAATTACAACTTTTATTGAAGTAATCTTAAACCAAGAACTTGGCGAACCTTTTAGACGAGATGCCATGAAAAAACCAGTCAAAGTAGCCGGTATTAATAAAGAGGATATGAAGAAACAGCCTTCTTTAGTCTCTTAAAAACTTTTAAAAAATATATATTTATCGTAATCTCACTCAGTAGTGTTTGAAGATAATATATGAAAAAAATCTTTCTATTTTTATTTAGTTTAGCGATAATTGTTTATGGATTATCTGAATTTGTTGGTGATCGATTAATAAAACAGATAGTTGAAAGTAATATTTCTAATAGCTTAGATAGAGATACAGAAATTGGAGATCTAAAGATTAATTATCTTAAAGGTGAAGCAATAGCTAAAGATATTAAATTAAATAATGAGAAATTTTCAGAAGATTTGCTTTCAATTAAAAATGTTTATGTAAAATTAGACTCAGCATCAATATTTAGCAATATTATAAAAATTGATAGAGTTGATATCGATGGTTTAAATTTTAATTACTTTTTTAAATTGAAGATCAAAGGTTTAAATGATTACAAAAATGTTGATGATAATGTTAAATCTTTAGATAAAACAATGATTGAAGGAAGTGGTAGGTCAACTAGCTCAAAGCAATTTAATATATCTGAAATTAATGTAAGAAAGATTAATTTATCTATTAATAATCCAGAATTAAAGATTAGCGATCAAATTTCATTGAAAGATATGAAATTTGATAATATTGGAAATACAAAAAATAGTAACGATTATAAAAAAGTCATACGTGATGTTCTCAAAAAAATAGTTAATGTTGTAAAAACTAAAATTATTTCAAGCAAATTAAATGAAAAATTAGAGAAGATTAAAGATTTAAACAAGGATAAATTAAAGGAAAAAATAAAAGATAAATTAAAAAATAAACTTAAAAATTTGATTAACTAAATAAATGAAAATAAAAGGATTCACCTTAATCGAATTGTTAGTTGTTGCTGCTATAATTGGAGTTTTAGCTGCAGTAGGAGTTTTTGGTTACAATGGATATATGAAATCAGCTCACAGGACCGCAACATTAACTCAGCACAAAACTGCAATAAAATTTATTAAATCATACTTAGCAAAATGCGATTTAGACAGAACAGCAACTGTGAAAATAAGTAGTAGCAAGTCTATTAACTGTAATATTCAAAATTCTGCCTCAGGAATTAATTCTTTAAATAATATTTTTATTAGACATTTTCTAGACGAAGGTTGGAAAAATCCCTATGGCGACACTAGTCCAGTTGTATATACAGGGCGTAATAGCTCTCAAGATCGTAACGGACGAATGAGGTTTGATGAAACAGAATGCTCTTCAGGCTCTTCAAAAAAACAAATAGCTCTCTGGGTTAAGACACATAAAGAATATTATCCAAAATTAATAGCTAAAAGAGGATGGTGTGGAAATTAAAAATATAAAAATTTATTTTTTATTTTTAATCATAATATTATTTTATAACACTTATACTTTTTCAACTGATTTACCAAAAAATTATAAAGAGGGTGTTTATACTCAGAGTTTTAAGGATAATCTATTAGTTGCACAAAACGATAATACAGACTCTAAGTTTTATAAATCAGTTATAATTTTGTTAGAACATGATGAAAAAGGAGCATTTGGCTTTGCAGTTAATAAGTTTTTAGGGGAATATCCTCTATCATCATTAGTTAGTAATAATAATAACATTAAAGAGACTGATAAAAAGAAACTGGATAAACTTACGTTACCTATATATTGGGGAGGCCCTGTAGATGAAAATAGAATTTTTGTTCTTCATACTAATGAATACAAAAGTAAAAGTACTAAGATTTTTAATTCATTATCAGTAACTAATGATTTACAAATTTTAATTGATATTTCAGATAATAACGGCCCTAAAGAAAGCTTGATTTTAATTGGAATTTCAGGATGGGGTGAAAATCAACTTGAAGGAGAACTAGAAAGAGATCAATGGTCTTTAGCGGAAACTGAACTAAATCTAATCTTTAATGATGACAATGAAAATAAATGGAATTCAGCAATAAAAAAAATATTTATACCTCTTTAAAGTTTAAGACTTGATCAAAATAAATTACTGTGAGTAAATATTCATTTATGAAAAAAATTTTAAAATCTTTTTTATTGAGTTTGTTTTTAATCACTAATGCTAATTCAGGAGATATTGGTGAAGGAGAGTTCAAGATGGAGGATATTTTAATTGATTATTTTCATCAATATATAACGATTAAAGGTGGAAAAAGCCCAGAGACATTTGTTGTTGCAACTGATGGGTCTTATGCAATGTATTGGTATTGCCCAACTGGCTCTTGTCGTGCAGGAGGAGACAATGTTAAAATAAGACAATGTGAAATTAAAGCAGGGACTGCTTGCAAAACCTTTGCAAGAGGGAAAACTATAAAATGGAAAAATGGAATTAATCCTGGTAGAGGAAAAGTTTCTAGAGTTAGTAGCAAATGGAGTAAAGAGGAACTAGTTGCTAAGCTTACCGAACTAGGTTTTGTTGGAGAAACTAATTTAAATACAACAAATTCATCAGAAAATAATAAAAAAGATGAAAAAAAAATTGCAAAGAAAAAAGAAGTTAAAGGTGAAAGATCTGTTGCTATTAGTTGGGATGGCTACGAAGAATTAATAATTGGAACTGTAGGGTATGAGGAATCTGATGATGGCAAAACCTCTATGAGTTTAGAATTACCTAACAATGATGGAAGCTGTGAAGGAACATATTTATTACAAAATGGTGGAAAAGGCACATGGTTATTAGCTTGTTCAAACAATATGGGCGCAGCTGGAACACTTAATTGGAATGATGATGGTAGTGTTACTGGTTCCGGTAGAGATTATAAAGATAAAAAAGTTAAATTCACTGTAGCAAAACAAAGTTAGATTAAAAGTAAAAATTAAAAAATGAATATTATTAAGACTCTTATTCAGTATCATAAAATGATACCTCATCCTGAAGGTGGTCATTATGTTGAAGTTTTTAAAAATAAGAATGTGAGCCACATCTATTTTTTATTAGAAGAACATGAATATTCTCATTGGCATCGAATAACAAAAAATGAAACTATTCATTTCTATTCTGGAAATCCTTTAATTATTTTTACATCTAGAGACGGAGATAAATTTCAAAAAAATGAGATAGGAGCAGATAACAAATTTATATTCAACATAGAGAAAAATACTTGGTTTGCAATGAAATCTAGTGGCTCTTATAGTTTAATAGGTTGTACAGTTGCCCCTGCCTTTGAATTTAAAGATTTGGAACTTGCTCCAAAAAATTGGAAGCCGTCCACATTTAATTATGATTTAGATACTTCGCTAAAATTATCAAATACTTGATTGCACTAAAAATAAAATCTATTATAAAACAACATTAATTAAATGGCGGGGTAGCTCAGTTGGTTAGAGCGCAGGACTCATAAGCCTGAGGTCAGTGGTTCGATCCCACTTCCCGCTACCAAAAAAACATGTTTAAATTTATATTATTTTTTACATCATATTTATTTTTTTCATTTTTAGCCAATGCTGAAAATATAAATATTTTTGATTTTACTGAAAATGAATTGAATGAATTAACAGTTAGAAAAGTAAGAGGTGCAGAAAATAAAACAATTTATTTATTAGGATCTAATGAGAATGGAAATTTTTTAAAAGCTATAGCAGATAATGCTGCTTCAGGATTAGGAAAAGAAGTAAAAATTAATCTTAATAAAACTCCATTCATAAATATTACTTGGAAAGTTGAGAATGATTTATCTGGAATCAAAGAGAATACAAAAAAAGGTCACGACTTTGCTGCAAGAGTATTTGCTATAAAAAAAACAGGGGCAACACCTCTTTCAAATAGAGCAATCAATTACGTATTTTCAAGCAATAATGAAGTTGGATTTCATGAAAGAAGTCCATATACAAAAAAATCAATTGATTACGTTTTATCTACTACAAAAGAAAATATTGATAAATGGGTGACTGTAAAATCAAATGTTAAAGAAGATTTTAAAAAATTTCATAATTTGGATGTAAACGAACTTGATGGTCTTGCTATCATGTCAGATACAGATAACTCTAAAATGAAAGCTATTGCTTATTATCAAAATATATATTTCTCAGAAAAATAATTAAAAATTTGATATAATTTTTTATGCACGAAAATTTTTTTCACAATATCAAAATTTACTATGAAGACACTGACTCTGGTGGAGTAGTTTATTATGCAAATTATTTAAAATTTTTAGAAAGAGCTAGAACTGAAGCATTATTTTCAATTGGTTATAGTAATAAAATAATTAAAGAGAAATTTAATTCGCTCATAATTGTCAAATCTTGTAATATTGAATATAAAAAATCATCTCAATTGGAAGATGAACTTAAGGTAAGATCTTTTGTAAAGTCAATTACGAAAACTTCTTTTTTCATGAACCAAATAGTTACTAGAGGAGACGAAGAAATCGTTACAGCACAGGTACATTTGGTCTTTGTAAATACAGCTGGTAGACCCACAAAGATCCCTGATGAAATATACTCAAAATTTAAACCTTACTTCTGTGATACTATTAAAGTTTAGCTATTGTTTTAGCTTTTAAAAATAAATTAACCATCATTTCTTCAGATATAAGCCCAGTATTTACGTTTCTAGGACTTGGATGATAACTCGGAAGCAATATCGTCTTATTAGGCAGTAATTGAGTCTTACCATGTTTGAAAATATATTTTTCTTTGATATCAAATTTTTTTTTATATATTTTTACACAATTATCAAAAGCCACTTTCCCAAGTGTTACAATTATCTTTAAATTTTTTAAATTTAAAATTTCTTGATTAAAATAATTTGAACAATTTGATAACTCATTGCTATTAGGCTTATCTTCTGGCGGTACACATTTAAGAATATTTGTTATATATGTAGATTTTAATTTTAAATTATCATCTACATTTTTAGAAAAAGCTTGATTGGAAATTCCAGATTTAAATAAACATTTAAATAAAAAATCTCCAGATTTATCACCTGTAAATGCACGACCAGTTCTTGTTCCACCATGTGCTGCTGGTGCGAGACCAATTATAGCAAGTTTAGAATTGTTATTTCCAAATCCTGGTACTGGTTTACCCCAATAAATTTCATTCATATTTTGTTTCCTTTTTTCGGTACTAACTTTTTTTATAAATTTCACTAATCGGGGACATTTTTTACAATTAATTATTGTTTTATTTAATGTGTTTAACTTAATATCCATAAATGAATTTTTTTAAGATTTTTATAATAATATTTATATCTTTAACATCATCTATTAAAGCAGATTCAACAAATGATTTAATTGATGAGCTTCATAAGGGTAAAAAAATAATATTTATTAGACATGCTTATGCACCTGGTAGTGGAGATCCAGGCAATTTTAATAAAAAAGATTGTTCGACTCAAAGAAATTTAAACCATCAGGGAATCAATCAATCAAAAAACCTTGGAAAATTTTTTTCAAAGAATAATATTAAAGTTGATCAAGTTCTTTCCAGTGAATGGTGCAGATGTAAAGATACAGCTAAGTATGCGTTTAATGAATTTCAAACTTTTGATGCTTTAAATTCATTTTATCAAGCTAAGTTTGCAAAAAATAAAGATAAACAATTAAAAGATTTAAGAAATTTTATAAAAAATTGGAATAGTAATAAGAATTTAATACTTATAACACATTATGTGGTTATTCAAGAAATATTAGATATTGGTGTAAATTCAGGTGAAATAATTATATCTGATCAAAATTATGAAATAATTGGAAGATTACAAACAAGTCATTAAATTAAAAATATGTAATGTCTGTTTGAAAATATTTTGTTGATCCCGTACTTCTTCCTAAATTAGAACAAATTCTTATAGTTGTGTTATTCAACTTAAAAATAGATATATAACCAGATTGTTCAGAATGTGTTGGACAACTTCGCATATATCCTGGCGGTTGGCAATTTGTTACATTAACTCTACACCAAGAACCATATGGTGGATTTGATGTATAAAATGGACTTGACCAATTCATCCCATAAACTGTTTGGTTCATGTAATTAATAAATTGATCAATAGTTGGTCTGCAATTGTAAGTTCTCTTTCCTCCATTTGTATCTAAATATTCAACAGTTTTTGATAGTCTGCATTGAGAAAGTTTTGTTTTAACTAAATTTGAAATACTATTATGATTTTCTTTTGTAGCTGCTATTTTACTACTTTCTATAAATTTATTAAAAGAAACAACGCCAACAGCTGCTATTACCCCAATAATTGCAACTGCAACCAATAATTCTATTAATGTAAATCCTTTTTTCAAAATAAATAACTAATAATTTTAAATTAGTGTTATAGTTTAACTATGTCATCAAAAAAAGCAATGAAGCAGGCGCAAAAACAAGCTTATGCAAAACATAGAAGTAACATCATTAATATTAGATTTAATAATAAAAAGAAATTTTTATCTAAGCCAAAAAAAGATAAAAATTAATTTATGTGATTAATTTTTTTTATCAGCAAAAAATAATGCAATCAAAAAAATAGCTGTCCAAAAAAGTGCAAACATAGCTTTATATATATTAGTTTCAGCATCCCATATGCCCATTCCCAGAGCACCAAAAATTATTCCTATTACATAAATGATTGTTAAGATTACAGTCTTATTCATTTTTTAAATTTTTTTTAAAAAGTGAAATACCATTATTAACTTTATATCTGTAAGACTCATTAAAACTTTTTAATTGCCATCCAGTAAGTCTCTCTCTTATATCTTTAAGATTGTTTTGTTTCCATTCATTATTTGTTTCTTCAAGTTTCCAAATTTTTTTTTCTTCATTAGTTCTCGCACATCCATAACAATAACCAGTGGATGGATCCATTTTACAAATACTTATACATGGAGAAATGATCATTTCTTAATTATTTACATTAATTATATTAGAAAAATAGTTATTTTTTCTAATTCTCATTGGACAAATTGCTTCAATAATATATAAAACCCCGTAATTTGTGGGGCGATGGCGGAATTGGTAGACGCGTTGGTCTTAGGAACCAATATGGCAACATGTGAAGGTTCGAGTCCTTTTCGCCCTACCATAAAGAATTATGAAAGTAAAAATAGAAAACGTAAAAGGCTTAAATAAAGATCTTAAAGTTTTCATAGATAAAGAAACTATGAATTCTTATATGGATGAAAAATATGAAGAAATTAAAAAAACTGTAAACCTTAAAGGGTTTAGACCAGGTAAAGTACCTAAGCAGGTTTTAAAAACACAATTTGGTAAAGCAGTTTTTGGGGAAGTTTTAGATAAAGTTTTAAAAGAAACGTCTACTAAAGCACTAGAAGAAAACAAAATCAAACCAGCTGGCCAACCAAAGTTAGATTTAAAAACTTATGGTGAGGATAAGGATTTAGAGTACGTTTTATCTATAACTGAATTACCAAAAGTTAATATTAAATTTTTAGAAAATATAAAATTTGATCAATATTCAGTGAAAATTGAGAAAAGTGAAACTGACAAGAGAATAAATGAAATTGCTAAAAATCAACCTAGTTTTAAAGACGCTTTACCAGAAACTAAAGCTAAAGAAGGTGATTTAGTTACTTTAGATTACAAAGCAACAATCGATGGTAAAGATTTTAAAGGTAATGAGGGTAAAAATACTCAATTAACTTTAGGAAAAGATTTATTTCTAAAAGGATTTGATAAACAATTAATTGGGGTAAAAAAAAACGAAGAAAAAAAAGTTGAAGCTATTCTACCAGAAAATTTTCCAGAAAAAGAGTTAGTAAATAAAAAAGCTCAATTTAATTGTAAAATTATCAATATTCAAAATCCTGATGAAGTAAAAATTGATGATACATTTGCAAAAAATTTAGGAGCAAAAGATTTAACAGATTTAAAGACTTTAATTTCCAAACAGATT
>CACKKY010000017.1 GCA_902600855.1 uncultured Pelagibacteraceae bacterium
GACTTAAATTTTGAATCAAAATTATATAAGCAATAATTATGCTCGGTTGCAAATATGATAATTCAGCCGGTATATAAAAAAATAAAAATAAATTGGCAATTATTATTCCAGTTAAAGGTAGATTTTTTTTATTTAAGAAAATTCTTCTTTTAATTAGTAAGTAAAAAATTGGTATCAAAAGTAAAACTGAATAATTTCCAAAACCATGCCACAATTTATAAAAAAATCTTGCAGTAAGACCTAGAATGCCTTGATCTATAGGCCTTGCGGCTGTCAACCAATCAAAGCCAAACTTATTAATAAACCAAATTGGCGTATAAAATAAACATCCAAAAAAAATTGAATTAAAGATTATTGTAAATTTTTCTACAAAAATATTTTTATTTAATTTAAAATTATCCAAAACAATGAATGTAATTATAAATAAAGCAAAATTAATTCTTGCTCCAATACAAATAGCAAAAAATAAAATGGAAATTTGAAATTTTTTAGATTTATAAAAATATACTCCTATAGAAAAAAATAATAGAGATAAAGAATAATCAATAGGTTCAAGATTATCAAAATATAAAATGGGATTCGAAAGTGATAAAACTAAAAATAAAAAAAATTTTTCATTAAATTTTATTTTGTTTTCAAAACTGAAAAATAAAATAAATAAACTAAAAAAAAATGAAAAAAAAATTATTAAGTTAATATAAAAGCTTCCAAGATAAATAGAAAAAAACCCTATAATTATCTCGGAGACCGGATAACCTGTAAATCTTGAGCTCATGTATCTTCCTGTAGTTAAGATTGTCTCAAAAGTGCCAATCATAGGCAAAGTATCTTCGTCAGATCCATATCCGCCAATTTTACAAAAATAAATTGCCAATAAAACTAAGATAAAACTTATGCTAGCCAAAATTAATCTGATAATTTTATTTGAAGATTCAATCATTTTTTTTTTTTAAAGATAAAGAGCTTATCATTATCAAAATGGCAAAAATAAATCCTCCATTAAAATAACCGGCGCCTCTTACTAATTGAGATAAAAATAAAGTAATATAGAAAATCTTATTTTCTAGAGATATATTTGGATTTTTCATAAATTTTATTAATAAAAAAATTAGTAAAATTGACAGTATTCCAAATTCTGTAATTAATTTAGCGAGATTATTAGAGCCATCTTTTAAATTATAGTTTTTAATTCTATCAATACCATTCTTTCCAATGTTTTTTAATTTTTTGGATGAATTATCAAAATATAATTTGGATGCTATTTCGTAGTTATTAAAACCAAATCCAATTAAACTTTTTTCTAAAGCTTCAAATGAAATTAAAAAAGAGTTGAATAATACCGCACTAGATAGATTTGGAAAATATTTTGTTTCCCATTTATAAAATTTTGAATTTTTATTTTCATAAAGATTTTTTGGAACAGTAACAATTATTTCATCATTTTTTTTTGATTTAAAAATAAATTTATCAATATTATTTTTAAATAAATTTAAAGTATCAGATATTTTTGTATTACATGAATTGTTAAAAATAAGAGTAGAAGTACAAAATATTATAATGGATAATAAAATAGAAATTTTTGGTACATCCATATTTTTCTTCATGAAAAAAATAAAAAAAATAGAAGAAATCATTAAACAGAAAATTAATGAAGTAGAAAAAAATAAAATTGTAAAAATACAGAATAACAGTAAAAATAAATTCGAAATTAAATTTTCTTTTTTTAAAAATAACACCTTTGCTAAAATGACTGCTGGAGCTATCATTCCAAAATGAGAAATTTCTTTAAAAACTAGATAATTAAATTTTTCTTCTGCTCTAAAATATGAATATTTACAATTAAAAACTGAGTCCTGAAAGTCTAAATATCCTTTTTCTGGAAATAATAAAAAATCTTTTCTTAAATGAAAATTTTGATTTATGCCAATATATATAATGTCATAAAATATATTTATAAAAAAAATAATTAAAAAAAAATCTATGATTAATTTTAAATTATCAAAGATAAAATTCTTGTTATAATAGATAAAGTAAGAGATAAGAAATACTACACCTATAAATTTTAAGGCTTGTAAATTAAGCTCTTGAATAATGATTGCAACTATAAAAAAATGAATTAGTAAAAAAATTGCAATTGATGTGTCATTATTAAATAATTTTAAATTTTTTTTCCACAAATTATAAAATATTAATATTAATGAATGTATTAAAATTATATAATTAAAATTATATGGATAGCTATATCCCCATAAAAAAATAAAACTTGAGATAGAAAATATTATAAATAAATTTGTTACATTTTGAAATTTAATTTTCATAAATTCTCTGAATGACATAATTTTCTATACACAATACGTCTATATCAGATTTTAAAAATGATTTAATAGTATCTTCAGAATTACAGCAAATTGGCTCTTGTATATTAAGTGATGTGTTAAGTAATAATCCATAACCACTTAATTTTTTAAATTGCTCTAAAAGTTTATAATACTTTCGATTCAATGTTATATCAACAATTTGTATCCTCGCTGTTCCGTCAGCGTTTAATACGCTCTGAATTTTGTCAACATACTCTTTTTTAGTTTCACATGTAACATTCATAAAATTGTAATTCATTGAATTATTAATATTAAAATATGTATTGACTTCATCTCTCATCACTGATGGGGCAAATGGTCTAAAGGTTTCTCTTGTCTTTATTTTTTTATTTATCTCGTCTTTAATTGAACCTATTAATGGATTTGCCAAAATAGATCTATTTCCAAGAGCACGAGGGCCAAACTCCATTCTGTCCTGGTGCCATGCAATAATTTTTCCGTCATAAAGGCAATTTGAAATAAGCGATAATAAATTTTCCTCTTCTTCTTTTTTAAAATTTGTTACCACAAATTCTTTGTCAATATATTTTTTTATTTTTTCATATATTTCCTCATCTGTCTCTTTAGGACCCATATAAATAGATGATAAATTTTGATTAATAAATTTTTTGTCATATTTTTTTGATGCATATAGGGCTGATCCCAAAGCTCCACCTGCATCACCTGAATTAGGTTGAATAATTATATTATCAAATTTATGTTTTTCAGATAAAGATTTATTATTGACAGCATTAAAAGCACAACCACCTGATAAAAATAAATTTTTATCCTTATCCTCTTTATAATGAGATATTATCTTTGATGAAATCTCTTCAAATTTTTTTTGTAAAGAATAAGCAATGTCATAATGTTGTTGTTTGATTTCCTCATTTTTTTTTCTAGGTTTTCCTAATATTTCTTTAATATTATCAGAATAAAGATTTTCAAAAAATGGAATATTATTTTGAAAATTAAAATCAAAACCAATAATATGATGTCTAAAATATTTAAGATTTAACTTAAATAAATCATTTGAGTCAAAATAAATAATCTTATCAAATTGATCTTTAAATGTATTGTTTCCAAAGCCAGCTAAACCCATAACTTTATATTCGTCACCATAGTCATTAAAACCTAAAAATTGAGTAATTGCTTGATAGAAAATTCCTAATGAATGTGGAAATATTTGTTTTTTTATAGTTTTAAATTTATTGTCGTGAATTTTATAAACCTCAGTCGTAGAAAAATCTCCAGAAGCATCAAAAGACAGTCCCAAGCCATGATTGAAACCCGAACAAAGAAAACTAGAATAAATATGAGCATTATGATGTGGAACATAAACTTTTTTAAACTTTTTTGTGGTTCCAAAATAATTATATAAATTTTTATCTAACTCTATTTTACTTCTTACTCTAAGTATTCTTTTAGGTAAATTAACTATATTTCCAAATGTATTAAATAAGTACTTAATTTTATGAAAAAAATTATAATACGGATTTGAATTTATTGAAATAATATCTATGTCATTTATATCTAGATCACCTTCTTTCAAAGCATGATGTATAGAATTTACAGGAAATCCGCTGTAATGTTTTACTCTTGCAAATCTCTCCTCCTCAGAAGCTGCAATTATTTTACCATCTACAATTAAACATGCTGAGGTATCTGCGTGAAAAATGTTAAGTCCTAATATTTTCATTTAGATCTTTATTAATTAATCTTATAATTAAGTGGTAAATTAACAAGTTAGCAAATATTGCTATCAACAGTTTGTAAGAGTTCAGAGGCATATAACCAAAATGAGCAAGTCTGTAAGCCAAAATATTACCAATAAGTGAAGAAAAAACTAAATTATCATAAGATAACCTTCTTACTAAATACTCGATTAAGTAACAAAGCCAGACAACTGTAAAAATGGATATAAATAAAAAAAAGTATGAACCTGCATAATACAAATAACCAAATAAGCCAGGTGTATAAACAGTATAAAGTTTAGTTGCATTTTTATCATAAACGTGAAGATGTTTTTTTATTCTATTCTCATAAAATGAGTTAGAAAAGTTAAATTCTTCTTGAAGTGACTCCTTTAATAGCTTCATACCTTTTTCACTATGTGCATACGTTGACATTAAGCCTTCAATCCCAACCCATCTGCCTGATATTAAAAAAATTATTTGATTCGTTTCCTTAGAGAACTCTTTAATAATCAAATTTTCTTTTGATTTTTCTAATGTTCTAGGCTTTATTTCTATAAACTTTTTAACTTCAGCCATATTATATCCCTTTTTTCCTCTTAATATGTTCACTGAATATACGGAAATTATAAACAATAATACTAAAGTAATAAAATAAAAAAAATATTTTTTTAAATCAATACTGCTTTTTTTGACAAATTCTATTTTCAATAATCCTATTATTAATGATAAACCATTAAATATCATCCCCCTGCTTAATTGAGAAAAACTTGACACAAAACATTCTGCTAATCCCAGATACATTGGATCAATTTTACCTCTTAATTTATTTGCATATTCAAAAAAAATGATAAATGAAAAAAAAGATGCAAAACCAAAATTTAAAAACCAATTAAATAAATAATTTAATTTGTATGGTAAAATATTCTGAACTACCCCTTTTTGATAAAACCCAGCAAAATAATTCAATATACAAAATATGATAATAAAAATAAATGATGAGAAAAGTATTTTGTTTCTATTTTTTAAGTAAAAAAATTTGAAATTTTGAAAAGATATATCTTTTTTATATTCACTTTTTTTAAAAAATTGTAATTTTAAAATTCTAGCAAATAAATATGAAAAACAACAAAATGAGGAAATAATTAATACATCATCAAAAGATTCTTTATTAAAGTCAAATGTTCCTGCTCCTTCTGGAAATTGGTAATCTAAAAAAGATATTTGCACGGTAAACTTAAACCAAAATCCCAACCAAATTAATAATGAAAAAAATATATCAAAAAAATTTGTATTTTTCTTAAAGCTAAAAATTAATGAATAATTAAATACTATAGAAAATATTATATAAATTAGTTTATTCCCATAATAATTTATAACTCCAAGTGAAAAAAGTATTGATGCAAAAATTAAGAATAGTCCTAATAATGAGAAATATAACTTTTTATGCATGATTTTTATTTTTCAAAAAAAATAAATTAAATCCTATCAAAATATATAAAAAACCCCCATGCCATGAAGAAAAAATTGCACCTGTTGGACGTAGTGGGAATAAATAGCTGAAAAGAACTATTAAAAGTGCAATCGACAAAGTATTTCTCTCACTTGATAAATTTTTTTTACAAATGAAATAGAAAATAATTAAGAATATAAAAGCTCCCAATAACCCTGTTTCAGATAATATCTCTAACAAATAATTGTGTGGATGAGTTGTACATCCGTTTACGATGGACAATTCTATTTCATATGATGGGCATATTTCTCTAAATGATCTTATTCCAGAGCCAATAAATATATGGTCTTTAAAAATCTCAAAAGAAATAAGATAATGTTTACCCCACTGTGTGGAGAAAAACCCTCCAAATCCGCCATTTTCCTCAGAAAGCCAAAAAAATATATCCTTAACTCTTTCACCTGTCGCTGGATTTAGTTTAATGATTAGAATTACAGACAAAATTAAAATCAAAAGATAGAAAATATTTTTTAAAATATTTTTCTCAAAATAAAAAATAAATATAACTAAGATCAAAAATGAAATAATTGAAGACGATCTTTCACCAGTAAAAATAACAAAGAAAAAGTTTATGAATAAGAGAAAATATAATAATAAAATATTTTTTTGTCTTAAAGTTGTTTTAAAGTACGTTAAAAATATTGCAATTGATCCAAATGTACTCAAATAAAAACCTGGCACAAGCTCTTCATTAAATGGTCCAGATAATCTCAAAGGTAAATATCTCTCATTTCCGAATATGTTGTAAGATCTCAAGGTATCTACTTGAAAACCGAAAATATCTTTAAAATTTGGATTCCAAAATTGAAAAATAAGATCTAAATATATAAAAATATTTATAAAAAAATAAAAGAGTAATAAATATAACATATCTCTTTTATCTAAAGATTTAAAACTATTGCCTAACGCGTAAATAAATACTGCAGAAATTAATATTGCTATCGATTTAGATAATTGCTTTACATTTGCATCTGATAAAAAAATTGAATAAAAAAAAATAAATAATGAGAATGATAAAAAACATAAAAAAATTTCATCTTTATAAAAATTATTTTTTTCATTTTTAAGAAATAGATCTAAAAGAAAAACAAATGCTGTAAAAAAAATAATCAGATTAAACTCTGATTGTCCTAATATAATACTAATTGGCAAAACATATAATAAAAATAACTTTATATATTTTAAATAAATAATTGATTTCATTTCAATATTTAAAATTTTCGAGTGATTTTTCTTGATCTCGTATCCACTTTTGATTATCTAAATACCAATCTATAGTTAAATTTAAAGACTCATCTAAAGTAAATTTTTCAGACCATCTGCTATATTTTCTTAGATCTTTATAATCTAAGCTATATCTATAATCATGCCCTGGCCTATCTTTAACAAATTTTAGATAATTTTTATAATTAATTTTTTTTTCTAAAATAGAAGTCTTTTTTTTTAATAATCTAATTATTTTTTTTACTAAATCTATATTTGACATTTCATTTTTTGATCCAATACAAAAATTTCTTCCAGTGAATTTTTTATTTATTAAAGAATATATGGCTCTTATGTTATCTGATACATATATCCACTGTCTTTTTTGAAGTCCCTTACCATAAATTCCCATTTTTTCTTTTTTTAAATAAGATAGTATTGTTAATGGTATCAACTTTTCTAGATGCTGATATGGTCCAAAATTATTACATGAATAAGTTGTTAAAGTTGGTAATCCATAAGTTTTATTAAACGCTCTTACTAAATGGTCTGAAGAAGCTTTAGAAGCTGAATAAGGCGAATTTGGTTTATAAGGTGAATTATTTTGAAATTTTCCCAATTTTATAGATCCAAAAACTTCATCTGTAGATACTTGTAAAAATTTTATATCTTTATTTAATTTATGTAGCTCTAGGCAAATAGATAATAAATTATGTGTTCCAACTATATTTTCTAAAAAAACTTCGCTATTCTTTATGGATTTATCAACATGTGAATGAGCAGCAAAATTTATCACTAAATTTGGTTTAAATTTTCTAACAATTTTATTAATCTTTAATTTATCGATTAAATTAGCTTTAAAAAATCTAACATTTTTAAATTTCTTATGTGCATTCCTATCAGAAGATCCTGTTAAAGAGTCAATATTAACAATTTTATATTTTTTTTTTTTACTAATAAAATTTATAAAATTCTGACCTATAAATCCATTACCGCCAGTTACTAAAATTTTTTTAATCATTAAATACTTTTTCAACAAACTGTTTTTCTATAAATCCCAAACTAATTTTATTACTAACATCAATATTTTTATCTAAATTTTTTTGATTTATAAATTTATTATTCTTTAAATAATATAGAATATTCATTGCTATATTATTATAATCAAAGTTATCAAAGATTAATCCATTATAATCATTAAGTATTAAATCTTTTGAAGAACCAGTTTTAAATGCAAAAACAGGTTTCCTTAACGAAACCGCTTCACTCATCATAAGTGAACTCCATTCTTGAAGAGAAGGAATAATTATTAAATCCGAAATTTTATAAATCTTTAATAATTCAATATGAGAAATCGCTTCATAGACTAAAATTTTTTCTGAACTTTTTCCAAAAATCTTCTTAGAATCCTTTCCTACACATATAATTTTTATATCTATTTTTTCATCTTTAAGGTAAACTTCTCTAAGTAAAGATACAACACTCAAAAAATTTTTTACTCCTTTTCTCCATTCTCTTAAATCTTGTGCACCAAAAAATATTATTTTTTCATTATTTCTTATATTATATTTTTGTTTAATTTCTTCTTCACTCTCATGAATTTTATCAAAAATTATTGGATAATGAATTATTTCTGATTTCCTTATCGGATCAAAAATTTTTGTATCTTGAGCAAACTCTTTTGCAAAACTAGATGGAAATATAAATTTAGGTTGAATTTTTTCAATCAAATTTTTATTTTTTGAATAATTTTTTGCTGCTAGAGAAGAATAATTTGATTTTAGAGCTGAACAATTTTTACATTCCATTAAATAATTTTTACATGACTGGCTATACCTACAGCCGCCTGTAAAACCAAACATATCAAAAGGATAGATAACTACTTTTAATTTGTATTTTTCTTTTAATTTATTAATTATTTCATAATCAATTATATACTCATACCAAAGAATTAATAAATAATCTGGTTTAAAGCCACCTAAAATCTTTTCTAATCTTTTTATGTTGAATAAAGGATAGTTTAATCCTTTATTAAAAAAATAAAAATTATTAGTACACATAAGTTTACACAAAACTCTATTTAAAAGTTTAAATCCAAAATAATAAAAAGAAGTAATTAGATTAAAATATGAAAATAAATTTTTTACTTTGCTTGTGTGAAATGGGATTATTAATTTAGTATTTGGATATATACTCTTAATAAATTCAAAAATATTTTGTGTGGCTTTACCTGATCCACCCTTAGCATAAGCCTCTGAAATAATTAATATGTTTTTATTTTCCATTTTTTGTAAATTACTAAACTAATAATAGAACCTAACATATAAGTCGAACTCAAAAAGAAAATCCCACCTAAATTGAATAATAGATATGGTAAAGTTGAAATTAATATCGCTATCAAGATATCTTTTTTAAAAATACTGTTATTAAATGATGGATTCCTATTAATATTTTTTTCTCTTTCATACAAAGCAAAAAGCATAATCAAAGAACCTATCAAAGAGAAAATGTAGATTAGTAAAATAAAATTTGTACTTAACAAAAGCTCAACACTAGTATCAAAATTTTTTGCTATATAAAGTGCTACAAGAGATAATAGAACAAAATATGTTATAAAAATTTTGTATAAAATGTTTGGTTTAATATTTTTTTTTACCATTGAAGGACCAAAGCTTGAAATAAAGATCGAACCTGGAAAAGAACCTAGGGCAAAAAACACTATTATAATAGATGCCAATTTATCTCCAATAAAATATATGATTGATATTCTCCATATTAAATTAGCTAAATTTAAAAATAATGATGATAAGAAAGATAAGCTCTTTAAACTTAGATTCAAAATTTTATTAAAATCTTTTGTAAAAAAATTTAAAATTTTAAATTTTTGTATATTTATACCGATCGAAAGAAATACTAAATTTATAAATAAAAAAATGATTAATAAATATTTAATATAAACAAAGCTTCCAAATATTGAGATGTTTAATATTAGAAAAAGAATTAGAGAATTTAAATAAAAAAGTAAGTTACTTAATAAAAAACTCTTTTTAATTTCACATTGTACCAAAGTAACTTCATTGCACCAATTTACTAAAATTATTAATATCAAATAAAAATAAAGATCATTTCTATCAAAATTGAATAAATATAAAAAAAAAATTGATAGTAAAAAAATTATTATTGAAAATATTATTCTAAAAAAAATAAATTTTTCTAAAAAAAATCTATTTTTTTGTGCAATTAAAATATTTCTTAAATTGACGGATAGAACTTTTGTTATCACAACAAGTAAGGATGATATTACAGAAAATTTTGCAGCAAAAATATACTCTTTATTTATTACAAATATAATAATCAAAAAAGTAGATATCGTAGAAAGTATAATATTATTCGCACTTAAAAATAAAAAATTTTTATTAAAAAGATTATTTTTATCCACCTAGTCAATCCAAATTTTTATTTAATTTTTTTTCTAGTTGCTCTTCTAAAATTTTTAATTCTTGTTTATTTAAAAATATTCTTAAACTTGATATCTTTATAAATATTTTATAAATATAGTATGTTAAAAAAAGTAAGTTAAAGTAATTAAATAGTATTTTAAAATCTTCCTTCATTTTAAAAAAAAAATTATTTAAAGAATAACTTTTTCCACCTGATTTCATAAAAATAATTACACTTGGAATATAAGCATATTTTAACTTTTCTCTTTTTATCCTTAAAAGAAAATCAAAATCAGATGAAATTTTGAAATTTTCATTATAATAACCAATATTATCAAATAATTTTTTTTTTATAAATAATGATGTATGAGCAACTTTGAAAGGATTAATAAATCTTTTATCATTTTGTCTAAATCTCCAAATTCTATTGATTTTTAGCTTTTTAAAAAATGCAACATCACCGAAAATTATATCATTATCATTAAATTGAGATACAATTGATTGTAACGTGTTATCAGAGTGAAAAATATCACCACTGTGCAATACACCTATAAATTTTCCCTTAGATATTTTTATGCCTTTATTCAATCCTTGATAAATTCCATTATCTTTCTCTCTTAAATATTTTAATTTTTTATTAAAATTGAAATTTTTTATTTTTTCTGAAGTTCCATCGTCAGAGTTACTGTCAATGATAATATATTCAAAATCACTGAATTTTTGATTATTGATACTTTCTAGAGTTTTTGAAATCTCTTCAGAATTATTTTTTACCACTGTGATTATTGATAATAAAGTCAATTTTTTTTAAAATTAATATAAGTATTTAAAATACCTTTTTTAAATGAAGTTTTTGGTTTCCATCCATATTTTTTTGCAACACTAATATCTAATAATTTTCTTTTTGTACCATCTGGTTTTGACTTATTAAAAATAATTTTGGTTTTTACATTTAAAATTTTTAAAACTAATTTTGAAATTTCATAAATTGTATTATCTAATCCACTACCAATATTAATTATTTTCTCTTTAGTATTTTTATTCATAAAAAAGACACATGCATCTGCCAAGTCATCTACATAAATAAACTCTCTTTTAGGTTTTCCTGTGCCCCATAAATTTAATTTATTTTCTTTTTTTTTTTTTATTTGGTGTATCTTTTTTAATAACGCTGGCAAAAAATGAGATGAATTAAGATTATAGTTATCACCAGGACCATAAGTATTACATGGCATTATACTAAGATAATCTGTTTTATACTGATGATTGTAACTTTCACATAATTTAATTCCTGCTATTTTAGCTACTGCGTAAGGTTCATTTGTTTTTTCCAAAGGTCCTGATAAGAGATATTCTTCTTTAATTGGCTGTTTGCAATCTTTTGGATAAACACAACTAGATCCAAGAAATATTAATTTTTTTACACCTGCCTGAAAAGCACCATTTATTAAATTATTTTGAATTGTGAGATTATTGTATATGAAGGTGGCTCTAAAGATATTATTAGCATTAATACCCCCAACGTGTGCTGCTGCAATAAATATAAATTTAGGTTTAATCTTTTTTAAGAAATTTAAAGTTTTTTTTTGATTCATCAAATCAATTTTATTCCTTGTAGCTGTAATAATATTTGTATAACCGTTAATTTTTAAATTTCTAATTATAGCTGATCCAACTAGACCTGTATGTCCCGCAACATAAATCTTATCATTTTTTTTTATTTTCATTAATATTTTGAAATATTCTTGAACTCAAACTCTACCATTTCATCAATTAATTTTTTAATATCATACTTTGGTCTCCATTTAATTAATTTCTTTGCTTTTGAAGAGTCCCCAATGAGACTGTCAACTTCAGAGGGTCTAAAGTATTTTTTTGATAGTGAAATTATATTCTTTTTTCCTAAAAATCCTTTTTCATTTATTCCTTTTCCTTTCCAAGAAATCTGCATTTTTAATTTTTTTGCTACTAAGTTTACAAATTGTTTTATTGTATATTGTTTTCCAGTAGCAATTACAAAGTCATCTGGTTTTTGATATTGTAGTATTCTCCACATTGCTTCAACATAATCTTTTGCATGTCCCCAGTCTCTTTTGGAATATAAATTACCTAAAACTAATTTTTCTTTTGATCCTAATTTAATTCTTACTAAAGATTGAATGATTTTTTTTGTAACAAATGTTTCACCTCTTAATGGGCTTTCATGATTAAATAAAATTCCATTAGATACAAACATGTTATAAGCTTCTCTATAATTAATGGATATCCAGTGTCCATAAACTTTTGCAACTCCATATGGACTTCTAGGATAAAAAGGTGTCTTTTCAGTTTGGGGTGTTTCTAAAACTTTACCAAACATTTCTGATGTTCCAGCTTGATAAATTTTGGTTTTTTTTAATCCTAAAATTCTTACAGACTCTAATATTCTAAGAACACCAATTGCATCAGAATTTGCTGTGTATTCAGGCTGTTCAAATGAAACAGCTACGTGAGATTGTGCTGCCAGATTGTAGATTTCATTTGGTTTTATTTTTTTTATTAAATTCTGTATTGAGAGTGAGTCATTTAAATCACCATGATGAAGAAAAAATTTCGGTTTTTTTAATTTTTTTTGTTTATTAAACAAATGATCAATTCTTTGTGTATTAAATTGGGAAGTACGTCTTTTTATACCATGAACAATATATTTTTTATTCAATAAAAACTCGGAGAGATAAGCTCCATCTTGACCTGTTATCCCCGTAATAAGTGCTATTTTCATAAATTAATTAATTCGTGTTTTAATATTTAGTTTTCTATCACATTGTTTAGAAAAATTTACTATTTGTTTTAATGGCCTTTCATAATTTAAATAATTTAATAATTTATTTTGTTTGTTTACAAGAAAATTATATAATTTTTTGTCTTTTTTTAATTTTAATATCAACTCTAAACTATCGTCTAAATTTTTCATACTTGTTTCTCTTAAAATAAGTTGTGAATTCCAAAAATGATTTTTATTAGCAATTATTAGGTTTCCACAAAGAGCAGCTTCAATTAGAGAATTTCCCCATCTAGGTTTTTTGCAATCTATTGCTAAGAAAAACTTACTTTTGGATAAAAGTTTTAAATATGCTTTGTGGTTAAGAGTTTCATCTAAACAAACATAATTTAATTTTGTTTTTTTTAATTTTTCCTTAATCCTTGAAGATTGATGGACTTCTGTCACAATATCTACATTATATTTTTTTTTTAATTGAATCTTTTTTAAGAAAGAAGAATTTCCAAAAGTATAAGAAAAATCTATCCAGTGTTTACACCTTAAAAAACTATATGGAGTAAATCCTAAAGTTTGATTTAATACGATATCAAAATTCTTTTTTGCAGAAAAAATATTTGTTAAATAATCTGGATTTCTGTGATCTTCAAAAATTTTGGCCCATAGAGTTTTTCGGTAATTTTGGGTTATATTTTTAGAAACAGTATCTTCAAATGAAATTGATATATCATATTTATCAAAATTTATATTATTTATATTACAAGAATTTTTTTTTTGAATCAAAAATTCTTTTTTTTGTGTATTTTTAAGTTTTGAAAATTCTTTAATTGAAATATCTTTGTCGTCATATTTATTTGAAATAAATAAATCAACATTATGGTTAGTGAATAAACCCGCAGGTCCTATTCTGTAATTTGAATTAATCAGAGTTTTAATATTCGACTTATAAGATTTTTTATATAAATCTAAATAATTAAATGGTTTTATAATAGCAACATTAAGTTTCTTTTTATTTTTTTTTATTTTTTTTATTTTTACGTTTGTAAAAAAATTCCAAAATCTTAGGAAAATAAAACTTAAAAATGTTCTATAATTATTTATCAATTTTAAAAAATTCTAAAGTTTTATTTATAACTTTTTTTATTTGATGATCTTTGATACCAACATATGATGGAAATCTTACGATTCTTTTTGAAAGATCATAAGTCTTTTTTTAAATCATTTTTTTTATAAAGTAATTTTCCTACTTTAGAAAAATGTAAAGGTTCATAATGTATAACTGTTTGTATATTATTTCTCTTCATAAATTGAATAAATTTTTGTCTAGTAATTTTTTTTTTAACTACAATAAAAAAAGAATGATAGTTAGTTTGGTTGAATTTATTAAAACTCGGCACAGTAAAATGATTCTTAAAAGATGACAGTTTTTTAAAATACTTGAAAAAAATTTTTTTTTTTATAATTGTGTTTTTCTTTAAAATTCTTAACTGCGAAAGTAAGAAAGCAGCCTGCATTTCAGATAAATGAGAGCTTTTACCACTAATCATCCATTGATATTTATTAACACTTTTATTTTCAAAATCTTCTCGATTTGTACCTCTATTCCAAATAAGTTTAGTCTTTTTTAAATATGCTTCATTATTAACTAATAATGCTCCACCTACCCCACAATGGATATTTTTTGACTCATGAAAAGAAAAGCATCCAAAATCTCCCTTAGTTCCTAAAAAATTATTTTTTATATTTTGACCCAAGAGCAGCAGCTGCATCTTCGATAATAAAAATTTTTTTCTTCTTATTCAGAATTTTTTTTAATTCATCAAAATTAACTGAATTTCCATTGTAATGAACTAAAACTATAGCCTTTGTTTTTCTTGTTATTTTGGCCTTTATTTCTTCTAGGTCAATTATAAAATTTTTATCTATATTACAAAAAATTATTTTTGCACCTGCATTTACAAACGCATCAGCCGCACTCACAAAGGTAAAGGAAGGTATTATGATTTCGTCTCCTTTTTTAATATCAATAATATTTGTAATTATTTCTAAAGCTCCAGTACAGCTTGATGTGAGAAAAACATTTTTTGCTTTAGTAATCTTGCTTATCTCTTTTACACATTGTTGAGAAAAAAAACCTTGATAACCAAAATCTGAATTTAGTTTTTTTGTAAAAATCTTTCTAATGTTGGATATTTCTTGATTTGTTACAAATGGTTTATTAAATAATACATGTTTTGACATTTTAATAATGATATATTTGTTTTTTTTTGAAATTTTAATTATTTACTTAACAATAAGTATTTGTTCAAAAAATTCAAATATAATTACAAAATTTATTCCTGCTATTGATTATCCAAATAAGAGAAAGTTACATAAAAAGCCAACTCCTTTAATCGGAGGAATAATTTTGATTTTAATTATTATTTTATCATTACTATTCAATTATTTATTTTTTAATAGTGAAATCTACTATGAAATTTTAGTAATTTCATTAATTGCTTTTGTATTAGGATTGGTAGACGATATTAGAGATTTAAGTCCATACTTAAAATTATCTACATTATTCATGATAATATTTTTTTTTTTATATTTGAACAATCAATATATCATTAAAGATATTTATTTAATGACTATAGATCGAACTTTTTATTTAAAAGATATTTCAATCTTTTTTACAATTCTATGTTTATTACTTTTAATTAATTCCTCTAATATGACAGATGGGATTAGCGGGTTATTTTTAGGAATCTATATAATTTTTTTTTCGTATTTAGAAATCTCAAACTTAGGTATAAATATTTTTAATTTTTCAATTATAATTTCTCTAATTTTTCTTTTATATTTTAATTTTCGTAATTATTTCTTTATGGGCGACTCTGGTGTTTTTTTATTAACTATTCTATTTGCATTTCAATTAATTAATTCATATTACTCGCCAAATAATAGTATAAATTCTATTGAAGAAATATTCATTTTATTAATGTTGCCTGGAATTGATATGTTTAGAATATTTTTAGAAAGATTGATTAATAGAAAGAATCCTTTTAAACCAGATAGAAATCATTTTCATCATATTCTGCAAACAAAAATTTCTAACATAAAACTGTTGATTTTTTACTTTGGATTAATACTTTTTCCACTTATTTTATTTAAATTAAATATTTTACAACCTTATAAAATAATAATCTTATTTTCATTTATATATCTTTTTATTCTTTTTTATTTTAAAAATAAAATAAAAAATTTATGAGAAAAGGAATACTATTACTCGGAGGAAGTGGTACAAGATTTAAGCCTGTAACAAATGTTATAAACAAACATCTTTTGCCAATAATGAACAGACCGATGTTCTTTTATTCATTATCTTGTTTAATGATTTCAAATATTAGAGAAATAAATATTATCAGCGACTATCAAACTGTTATTTTAATTAAAAAGTTAATTGGACATGGTTCGAATCTTGGTATTAAATTGAAATATACAATTCAAAAAAGACCTATCGGAATTCCAGATGGGATTAAATTAAGCAAAAGGTTTATTGGAAATTCTGATTATGCTTTGATGTTGGGGGACAATTTTTTTTACTCAGATAATTTACCTAAATTACTTACAAATATTTCAAAGGAGAAAAATAATACAATTATATCGTACAAAGTAGAAAGGCCAGAAAACTTTGGAGTAATTAAACTTAATAATAATAAAACTATAAAAAAAATATTTGAAAAACCAAAAAAATTTATTTCGAACTTAGCAGTTACTGGTTTTTATTTTTACCAAAATAGAACTCTTGATTTACTTAATAAATTGAAAAAATCTAAAAGAAATGAATATGAAATTACTGATTTTAATAACTTAATAATAAAAAAGTTTAGCTTGAAAAATTTTGAACTTGGAAGAGGAGCGGTTTGGTTAGACTCAGGAACTCCCAATGACCATCACGAGA
Source organism: uncultured Pelagibacteraceae bacterium (assembly GCA_902600855.1). GTDB lineage: Bacteria > Pseudomonadota > Alphaproteobacteria > Pelagibacterales > Pelagibacteraceae > Pelagibacter. Next base: position 16,909 of record CACKKY010000017.1, read on the forward strand.
CTGCAAAATTTGTTAAAATTATTGAGGAAAGAACAGGAAAAAAAATTGGTATGTTAGAGGAAGTAGCATTTAATATGAAATTTATAAACAAACAAAAACTTATTAGTCTAGCGAAGAATAATCCTCTAACCGAGGATAGAGAATATCTTTTAAAAACTTTAAAATAATGAATTTTAATTATGCACCTATTGCAATTTTTTGCTTCAGGAGACTTAAATTAACAAAAAAATTAATTAATTCACTTAAAAAAAATAAAATTTCAAAATTTTCTTCAGTTTTTTTTTTTATAGACTATCCTAAATATGAAAATCAAAAAAAAGATGTAGAGAAATTAATTAAATATATAAAAAAAATCAAA
>CACKKY010000018.1 GCA_902600855.1 uncultured Pelagibacteraceae bacterium
AGAATTAGAGGAAATAGAAAAAAAATATGATCCTCAATTATCATTTAGAGAAGTAGGAAAAAAATTAAATTTTGTAATTTTTATTTTACTAATTACTATGTCCATTTATCATTTTTGGGCATCTGGCTTTGGATTAGTAAGAGAGGTATTGCATCGTGGTATTCACATATCTTATGTTATTGGACTTGTTTTTCTACTTTTTAGCTGGAAAAAAAATATTACAAAAAGTAATTTTTTAAATATTCAGAATATACCAATTATTGATATTGTTTTTTCAATATTAGCAGTTATTTCAGCTTTATATTTACCACTATTACCATCTGAAATTTTAGCTCAAAGAGTAGGTAACCCAGAAAAAATTGACGTTTTCATGGGGTCGATCCTAATAGTTTTGACCTTAGAAGCAACAAGAAGATCTGTAGGATTTACGTTACCTTTGATTTCAATAATTTTTATTTTATTTGCAATCTTCGGACCTCTCGCACCAGGTGCTCTCAAGCATGGAGGTACCAGTTGGCTTGGTTTTGTAAATCATATTTACATCACTAATCAAGGCGTATACGGCATAGCAGTCGGCGTAATGGCTCAATATGTATTTTTATTTATTTTATTTGGAGTTTTGGCCACTAGAGTTGGATTAGGTAAATTATTTATTGATTTAGCTATGTTGATAGCAGGAAAATTTTCCGGGGGCCCTGCAAAAGTTGCAATTTTTTCATCAGCATTTATGGGAACAATTTCTGGTTCATCTATTGCTAATACAGTAACAACAGGTTCTTTAACTATACCAGCAATGAAAAAAGTTGGTTATCCATCACATTTTTCAGGAGCAGTTGAAGCAGCATCTTCAACAGGGGGCCAAATAACACCTCCAATTTTAGGAGCAGCAGCTTTTATCATGGTTGAGTATCTTGAAATTCCTCTAAAAGATATTTTAGCAGCTGCCTTGATTCCTGCTTTACTTCATTATTTTGGTATTTTTATAATGGTTCATTTGGAGGCAAAAAAATTAGGCCTAAGGGGTCTCGAAGATAATGAGCTACCAAGTTTTATTAAAGTTTTAAAAGAAAATTGGTTATCCATTATACCTTTAATAATTTTGGTTTATTTTATTTTAGCTGGTAGAACGCCTGATTTTGCCGCTATATATGGGATTATCTCTTGTATTGTTATTGGTTTTATTAAACCTAGAAATAAATTAAATTTAAAAGACTTATTTAATTGTTTGGCGAGTGGTGCCAAAAATACTTTAGCAGTGGGCGCAGCAGCAACTTGTGTTGGTATAATAGTTGGAGTAGTAACGTTGACTGGGGTAGGTTTTAGATTAGGTTTTGTAGTATTACAAACAGCAAGTGACATAGGAAATTTTTTTTCAAGTATTTGGCCAATTTCATATTTTACTTTTGAACAGCTAAAACTATTTTTTTCATTAATATTAATCGCAATTTCTTGTATCATTATGGGTGCAGGAATACCAACGACAGCAACTTATATAATTTTAGTAGCTGTAGCAGCTCCTGCTTTAGCCCAATTAAATATAGAACCATTGGTTGCACATTTTTTTGTTTTTTATTATGGAGTGTTAGCTGACATAACCCCACCGGTAGCTTTAGCTGCATATGCAGCTTCTGGTATTGCAAAATCAAATCCTTTTAAAACTGGAAATACTGCTTTTAGATTAGGTATAGCAAAAGCTCTAGTACCGTTTGTTTTTGTTTATTCGCCCTCATTATTACTTATTACAGGAGATTTTGAGATTGATAGGTTGGTTGTCACTCTTGTAGGAGTATTGATAGGAATAGCACTATTAGGCATTGCCTTTACTGGTTACTTTATTAGCAATCTAAATAATTATCATAGATGGATTATTGGAATTGGCTCTTTATTTTTTGTAGCGCCTGGAATAAAAACAATGATTGTTGGAAGTTTAATATCTTTTCCAATTTTGATTTATCAGTATTTAAAAAAAGATTAACCCCCTGGTCCTAAATTAGATGGTTTTACTTTTAAAATTTTCCATACACCAGATGCAGAAGTTATAATTTTATTATTACACTTTAGTTGACAAAATAAAAATATTAGTGTGTTGGTTTTTTTTAGAATTTTTGTTGTACCTATTATTTCATCACCTATTTTAGAGGCTCCAATAAATTTTAAATCTAAAGAGATAGTTACACAAGGTGCACCTTCCGCGGTCCTATGCGCTGCTGTACCTGACCCTGCATCGACCAGTGCACATAAATAACCACCATGAGTAATCCCCGCGGCATTTAAATGATTTTCTGTTATAGTAGATTTAAATTCATATTCCGTATCAGAAATTTCTCTAAATAGAACACCACCATTATGTTTCATAAAACCTTGTTTGATACTTATTTGTTCATATTTTTTTTCCATAATTTTTTTATAATACAAAAGTTAAAAATATTAAAATTATTAAAACAATTATAAAAAAATATATAACTGATTTTTGCAAAGACGCTTTCAGCAACCAATTTAACATTCAATACTCCTTATGGTGGACCGCCCAGAACTCGAATCTGGAATCTCCCGGTTCGTAGCCGAGCGCCTTATCCAATTTGGCCAGCGGTCCTTATTTATTTAATATTTTAAACACATAATAGATACCGTATATTTAATTTTATTAAGGATATTTGTAAAATTAAAATAGAGGTTTCCATAAAAAGCCATATTATGTGGTAATATGACATTAAATATACTTTTTTTTAAGTATATAAATTATAATTAAAATGAACACAAAACTTTTTGTTCCAGATATAGGGGATTTTGAGGAAGTTGAAGTTATTGAAATTCTTGTAAAAGAAGAAGATCAAATAAAAATAAATGATCCAATTATTACAATCGAAAGTGATAAATCAAGTGTAGAAATTCCTTCAACAATTTCTGGAAAAATTGAAAATATAGCACTAAAGATTGGTGACAAAGTTTCAAAGGGTGATTTAATTTTAAGTATTAGCCCATTAAATCAAAATTTAGAAACAAAAATAATTCCAAAAGACACTGAAAATATTATTAAACAAGCTGAGGAGTCAATATTTAATAAAAAAAGTATTAATGAAGAATTTAAAAAATCAGTCCAGGAAAAACAAAAAACAACTATACAAGTAAATAACAGTAACGATATAGATCCTCAAGAAACCCAAGACTGGCTAGAGTCTTTGTCTGCAGTTATTTCAAAAGATGGTAATCAAAGGGCACATTTCTTAATTAAAGAATTAATTAATAAAGCATATCGTGAGGGAGCAAATATTCCTTACACACAAAACACTCCTTATATAAATACAATCCCACCCGAAGCTGAAGTAAAGTCTAATGGAGACCAAAATATTGAGAGAAGAATTAGATCTTTAATTAGATGGAATTCAGCAGCAATGGTGGTAAGAGCAAACAAAAAATTTCCAGAGTTAGGTGGCCACATAGGTACATTTGCATCTGCAGCTACATTGTACGATGTAGGAATGAATCATTTTTGGAGAGCAAAAAATGATAAATTTGGTGGAGATTTGGTTTATTTTCAAGGTCATAGTGCGCCCGGGATGTATGCAAGAGCTTTCTTAGAAGGAAGATTGAGTGAAAAACAATTAGATAGTTTTAGGCAAGAGGTAAATACTGATGGGCTTTCCTCATATCCTCACCCTTGGTTAATGCCAAAATTTTGGCAATTTCCAACTGTTTCAATGGGGTTAGGACCTATGCTTGCAATATATCAAGCAAGATACATGAAATATCTAATTAACCGAGGACTTATAAAAGATGAGGGTCGAAAAGTTTGGGCTTTTTTAGGTGATGGAGAAATGGATGAGCCAGAGTCTATGGGAGCAATCGGTTTAGCTGCAAGAGAAAAATTAGATAATTTAATCTTTGTTATCAATTGCAATCTGCAAAGATTAGATGGCCCTGTGAGAGGAAATGGAAAAATAATTCAAGAATTAGAGGGAAGTTTTCGAGGATCAGGTTGGAACGTAATAAAAGTAATTTGGGGTTCTTATTGGGACTCACTGATAGCAAATGATAAAACTGGTCATTTAGTAAAGATTATGAATGAAACAGTTGACGGTGAATATCAAGCAATGAAAGCAAGAGATGGAGCATATGTTAGAAAAAAATTTTTTGGAAAATATTCCGAGACACGTGAACTAGTTTCTAGTTTGTCAGATAAAGATATTTGGAGATTAAATAGAGGTGGTCATGATCCACATAAAGTTTTTGCTGCATATGACAAAGCCTCTAAAAACCAAGGAAGTCCTACGGTAATTATAGCTAAAACTATAAAAGGCTATGGAATGGGTAAGACGGGCGAAAGTGTTAATACAACTCACCAAACAAAAAAATTAGATGTTGATGATTTGATGTATTACAGAGATCGATTTGACGTACCTTTAACAGATGAACAAGTTAAAAATATTGAATATTTTAAACCTGTCGATAATTCACCTGAAATTAAGTATTTAAAAGAGCGACGATTAAACTTAGGTGGGTTTTTACCAGAAAGAACAACTTATGCGAAACCTATTAAAACTCCATCAAAAGATATTTTTGATTTTATGAAAGTTTCAACTGGTAAAAAAGAAATGTCTACTACTATGGCTTTAGTAAGAATGTTGACAAATTTATTAAGAGATAAAAATATTTCACCACGATTGGTTCCAATAATTCCTGATGAGGCAAGAACTTTTGGCATGGAAGGATTTTTTCAAAAAATTGGTATTTATGCTCACGAGGGACAAAAATATGAACCTGAAGATGCAGCTCAATTAAGTTCTTATCGTGAAGATAAAAGCGGCCAAGTATTAGAAGAAGGTATTAATGAAGCTGGCGCAATGTCATCTTGGATTGCAGCGGCAACAGCATACACAAATCATGATATAGAAATGATACCAATTTATATTTTTTACTCTATGTTTGGTTTTCAAAGAGTGGGGGACCTTGCATGGGCAGCGGGCGATAGCCAAGCAAGGGGTTTTTTGATTGGAGCTACTGCAGGTAGGACAACGTTAGCGGGTGAAGGTCTACAGCACCAAGATGGGCATAGTCATTTAATAGCTTCAACAATACCTAATTGTGTTACTTATGATCCAACTTTTCATTATGAATTAGCAGTTATATTTAGGGAAGGTATGAGGCGAATGCATGAAAAAAAAGAAAATGTTTTTTATTATATTACCACAATGAATGAAAACTATCCTCATCCTGAGATGCCAAAAGATAAGAAATGTGAAGAGGGTATTCTTAAAGGTATGTATAAAATTAAAGAATTTAATGAATTTAAAAAAACAAAAATTCAACTTTTAGGCTCAGGTACAATTTTACGCGAAATGATATCAGCTGCTGAAATCCTCCAAAATGATTATCAGATAGATAGTGAAATTTGGAGCGTTACAAGTTTTAATGAGCTTAGAAAAGATGGGATGGAAGTTGAAAGATATAATTTATTAAATCCAGATAAAGATCAAAAAATATCATATGTAGAACAATGTTTAGGAAAAACAGAGGGACCAATTATGGTGGCTTCTGATTACATGAGAATGCATTCAGATCAAATTAGACCGTATACCAATAAAAGTTTTTATTCTCTGGGAACAGATGGATTTGGCAGAAGTGATACGAGAAAAAAACTTAGAAAATTTTTTGAAGTAGATAAAGAACATTTGGTTGCTTATAGTTTAAGTGTTTTAGCCAAAGAGCAGTTAATTACCTCAAAATATGCTAAAGAGGCTATAAAAAAATATAATATTGACAGTGAAAGACCAATGCCTACTAAATTATAATGCAAGTTACTGAAATTAAAGTACCTAATATTGGAGATTTTAAAGATGTTGAGGTAATTGAAGTTTTAGTTTCTGAGGGTCAAGAAATTAAGAAAAATGATCCTTTGATAACAATTGAAAGTGATAAATCTAGCGTAGAGATTCCTTCTAACGATGAAGGTATGATTAAATCTTTAAATTTAAAAGTAGGAGATAAAGTTTCAGAAGGTGATTTAATATTAATTTTAGAAGGTGAGTCACAAACGAAGATAAAAGATGAAGAAAAGCAAAATAAAGAAAAAGAGTTCAAAGAGATTAAAGAAATTAAATCAGTAATAAAGAAAAAAAATGATAATCAAACTAAAATTTTATCTAAAGAAATATCTTCCGCAAGTCCGAAAGCTCGAAAATTTGCCAGAGAACTTGGAGTAGATATTACTCAGGTTGTAGGAAGTAAAAGAGATGGAAGAGTCATTGAGGAAGATATAAAAAAATTCGTTTCTTCTAAATCAAAAAATATTGTTGAAATAAAAGAAGATAAGACAAATAAAATTAGAAATGAATTTGAACATTCTGATTTTGGAGAAATTGAAGTTAAAGAAATTCCAAGAGTTAAAAAATTATCTTCAGTTTATTTAACTAATTCTTGGACAACGATACCGCATGTAACAAACCATGATGAGGCAGATATAACAGAAATGGAGAATTTCAGAAGTTCTCTTAAAGATGTTTACGCTGGAGAAAAAATTAAAATCACTCCTTTAGCGTTTATAATTAAAGCATTAGTAGCTTCCTTAAAAAAATTCCCAAGTTTTAATTCTTCAATAGACGAAATTGAAACTGGAAAAATGACATTAAAAAAATATTTTCATATTGGAATTGCTGTTGATACTCCTAATGGTTTAATGGTTCCTAAAATCAGGAATGCTAACAATAAAAAAATTTCACATCTTGGTAAAGAATTAAAAGAAGTAAGTGAACTTTGTAGAAATCTTAAAATTGATAAAAAAGAATTATTTGGTGGTTCAATGACTATTACAAGCTTAGGTGGAATTGGAGGATCATTTTTTACCCCAATTATAAATTTTCCAGAAGTTGCAATTTTAGGAGTAGGCAAATCTCAAAAAAAACAAATATTGATTAATGGAAAATTTCAAACAAGAACAATGTTACCCTTATCTCTATCTTACGATCATAGAATTATAGATGGTGCGGAGGCAGCAAGATTTAACAATGATTTAAAAGAAAATTTAGGCAAGAATTTTGCCTATAAATTAGCAATTTAATTTTCATAAAAAATATCTTAGATTTAACAAATGATAGAAAATATTAAAATTTTACCAGATAGTCTTCATGTAAAATTTAAAAATGATATAGATGACAATTTTCCCAATATTTGGCTTAGAGATCATGCAAAAGATGATAAAAATTGGGATCAAAGAAGCCACCAAAGAAAAACTTTTACTGCTAAATTAGATTCAAACTTATTTATTAAAGAGGCATCAATTATTGAAAACGGTAATTATGTTAATATTTTATGGTCAGATTCAGAAAAAATGATCAAATATTCAACAGAATTTTTACAAAAAAATTTGATTAAAAAAGTTGCCACACATCATAAATATTCTTTATGGAAGAGTAAGGATATTAATGATCAAGTTTATCTGAAATATAATGATGTAGTCTCTGATGATGGATTTAAATTTTTTCTTAAAAATTTATATGAATATGGTTTTTGTGTGATAACAAACTGTAAAACCAACATGGAAACTGTAGATGTAATCGCAAACAAGATAGGTTACGTAAGACAATCTATTTTTGGAGGATTGTGGGAATTTGAGTCTAATGAAAACATGGCTGATAGCGCATATACTCAAGAGGAACTAAGACCGCATACTGACTCAACCTACAGCAAGGATGCACCTGGGCTTCAATTATTATTATGTTGTGATTATGACGCTACAGGCGGAGAGTCGATTATGGTAGACGGTTTCAAAATTGCTGAAACTTTAAAAGAACAAAAAGAGATATTTGAAATACTTTCAAACGTTGAGGTTCCAGGAAAATATGTTGGTGATGGTGTAATACTTGAAGCAAGAAGACCAATTTTCCGACATAATTCTAAAAACGAATTATCTCAAGTAAGTTTTAATAACTATGATCGTGCTGAATTTAGGATGGAAAATGAGCTTATGCTAAAATTTTATGAAGCAATTACACAATTTGATAATTTAGCAAACAAAATTGAATATCAATGGAGACATATTTTAAAACCTGGTGAGCTTTTAATTTTTAATAACTGGAGAGTTTTACATGGGCGAGGTTCATTTCAGGGAAAACGAAAAATGGCTGGCTGCTACATAAATATGGAAGATTTTGAAAGTATCTGTAAAATCAACAACATATTTTAAATAATTTCTAATCAATTAATCAAGCATGACAAAATCTTTATCATTAATTTGCGCTTTAATTACAACATTTATTTGGGGAACTGCTTTTATTGCTCAAGATACGGGTATGGACAATATTGGTCCTTTAACTTTTAATGCAGCTAGATTTCTCGTTGGTTTTGTAACCATATTACCTTTCGCACTAATATTTGAAAAAAAAAAAATTATTAGCCAAATAAATTTAGATAGAAAAAGATTTATTAAATATCTTGTTTTCATGGGTTTTTCTTTATTTCTAGGCACATCCTTACAACAAGCTTCTCTGCAATACACAAATGTTGCAAATGCTGCTTTTTTCACCGTATTTTATGTACCTTTAGTACCAATATTGTTATTTTTTTTATATTCTCAAAAAGTTCATTGGAGTATTTGGCCTTCAATTGCCCTTTGTGTATATGGAGTTTATCTCTTAAGTAATTTCTCCGATTCAGAAATTATGAAAGGGGATGCGCTTGTAATTATATGTTCTTTATTTTGGGCTTTCCATATAATTTTTGCAGGCAAATTTATGAAAATATTTGATATTCCAATGTTTTATGCTGCTTTACAGGCGGTATTTGTAGCTACACTATCAATAATTTCAGCATATACTTTTGAAGACATTGTTTTATCAAATATTCTACTAGAAAGCTCATCAATAATTTATGCCGGAGTTTTATCTGGTGGTATTGCGTTTACACTTCAAATGTTTGCTCAAAAAAATATTGATGAAGCTCCTGCTGCAATTATATATTCTCTTGAAGGAGTTTTTGCAGTAATTGCAGCTTGGATAATCTTAAATCAGATACTTGATATTGATAATATTATTGGATGTATATTAATATTAATAGCTGTTATATTTTCTCAATTAGCTCCAGAGATTAAAAATAAATTATAAAAAATAGAAATAAAGCTATTATAATTCTATAAATTACAAAAGCGTTTAAAGAAAATTTATTAATATACTCTAAAAAAAATTTAACCGTAACAAAAGAAAAAATAAACGAAGATACTATTGCGATTATAGCTAGATAATTAAACTCTACTGATCGATCAAATAAATTTTTCAATCCAAGAAAGCTTGCGCCACTAAGCGCAGGAATTGAAAGTAAGAATGAAATTTTGCTTGAGTCTACTCTATTAAATTTTAAAATTCTTGCTGCTGTCATTGTAATCCCCGCCCTACTAACACCAGGAATTAATGAAAATATTTGAAATAATCCAATAATTAGAATTGATTTAAAATTTAAATTAGCTGAAATTTTTTTATCAAAACGACTTTTATCAGCAATATATAAAATAATTCCGAATATTAAAGTTGTCCAAGCAATTACTTCAATATTCCTCAAACTATAAATAATATCTGTAGTGTATAAAAAATATCCAACTATAATAATTGGAATTGATCCTAGAGTAATTAAACCTAAGATCTTCTGATTATTTCTAATATCTAGTAATTCTCTTCGAAAAAAATAAATTATTGCGAACAACGAACCTAAATGAAGGCTAATATCTATTAATAAAGAGCTTGATTTAAATTCATATAAGCTAGAAACTAATATTAAATGAGCTGATGAGCTTATGGGTATAAATTCAGATATACCTTGAATTGCTGATAGAATTAAAACTTCTATAATATTTTGAAACATTTAGACTTCGTAACTTAAAAAATATTCATTTAAAACAATTCGATTTCTGCATATTAGGTATGCATTTGATAAAAACTCTACTTTTTAAAGCTTATAATGATATTTTTAAGTCATAATATATGACCTATTTTTTACTTTATTTTAAAAAAACAACATATAATTTGCATAAAATCTTTAAAAATTATGTCTGACAAAATGCTTAAATTCGTAAAAATAGGTCAACAAACTCCACCTAAAAGAGAAGTGGATATGCGTAAAAATGATTTTAATGAGATATATGATGAGTTTATTAACGAAAAAGCAAAAGAGCAATCTAGTAGATGCTCTCAGTGTGGGGTTCCTTTTTGCCAGGTTCATTGTCCACTAAGCAATAATATTCCTGATTGGCTTAAATTGACAGCCGAGGGAAGACTTAAGGAGGCTTATGAGCTATCTCAAAGTACAAACAATATGCCAGAGGTTTGTGGGAGAATTTGCCCTCAAGATAGGTTATGTGAGGGTAATTGTGTAATAGAACAATCAGGTCATGGAACTGTAACCATAGGTTCAATGGAAAAGTATATCACAGATAATGCTTGGGAAAAAGGATGGGTAAAACCTATAAACGTTTTAAATGAAAAAAATCAAAGTGTTGGAATAATAGGCGCTGGTCCTGCAGGGTTAGCCGCAGCAGAGCAATTAAGAAAAAATGGATATAAAATTACAATATATGATCGATATGATAGAGCTGGTGGTTTATTAATTTATGGAATTCCTAATTTTAAATTAGAAAAAGAAGTTGTTGAAAGAAGAACCAAGCTTTTAAAAGATGGTGGAATAGAATTTATTCAAAATTTTGAAGTTGGAAAAGATGCCACTTTAGATGAACTTAGAAAAAAACATGATGTTATATTGATAGCCACAGGCGTTTATAAAGCTAGAGAAGTTGAATTACCAGGAAATGACTTAAATAATATTTTTCCAGCAATGGATTTTTTAACTGCATCAAATAAAAAAGGTTTGGGCGATAAAGTAGAAATGTTTGACAAAGGTATTTTGAACGCTGAAGGTAAAGATGTGGTTGTTATTGGCGGTGGTGATACAGCTATGGACTGTGTAAGAACTTCAATTAGACAAAAAGCAAAGTCAGTTAAGTGTTTATATAGAAGAGATAAAGAAAATATGCCTGGATCCGCTAGAGAAGTTGCGAATGCAGAAGAAGAAGGAGTGGAATTTGTTTGGTTATCTAGCCCAAAAGAATTTAGAGGAACAAATAAGGTAGAAAAATTATTAGTTGATCAAATTAAATTAGGTAGACCCGATGAGAGTGGCAGAAGACGACCAGAAGTTCAAGTTGGTTCAGATTATGAAATTAAAGCTGATATAGTAATTAAAGCTTTAGGTTTCGATCCTGAGGATTTACCAAAATTATTTGATGCTAATGAATTACAAGTTACTAAATGGGGAACTATAAAGGCAGATTTTGATACAATGGAGACAAACTTAAACGGTGTATTTGCTGCGGGAGATATAGTGAGAGGTGCTTCACTAGTTGTTTGGGCAATTAAAGATGGAAGAGATGCTGCAGCAGCGATGAAAAATTATTTAGAGGAAATTGAAACAAAAAAATCAAAAGTAGCTTAATGAAAAATTACAAAAAAAACTTAGAATTGCTTAAAAAAAATCATGTTTACTCTGATGAAATGGAACATGATGCCTGTGGTGTGGGAGCAATAGTTTCTACAGAGGGAAAAAAATCACGAACAATTGTTGAATATGGAATAGAAGCCTTAAAAGCTGTTTGGCATAGAGGAGCAGTTGATGCTGATGGAAAAACAGGTGATGGAGCAGGAATACATCTGGAGATACCAAAAGATTTCTTTATTGAAAAAATAGAAGTTACTGGGCATGATTATGATCATGCTGAAATATGTGTAGGAATGATATTTTTACCTAAGAATGATTATTCAGCACAAGAAAGTTGCAAGACAATTGTTGAAAGTGAGCTAACTAAAAACGATTTTAGTATATATGGCTGGAGACAGGTGCCGGTTAATTCTAAAATTCTAGGACAAAAAGCTTTTCAAACTATGCCAGAAATTTTGCAGGTGTTATTTAAATCTAACGATAAAAATTTACTTGATAAAGAATTAGAGAGAAAAATTTACGAAACTAGAAAAAAAATTGAAAATAAAGCATTTCAATCATCTTTAAATAATTTTTATATCTGTTCTATAAGTTCTAAATCAATTATTTACAAAGGCTTGTATCTAGCTGAAGGAATATCTGATTTTTATTTAGATCTTAAAGATAAAAGATTTGTATCAAGATTTGCTATTTTTCATCAGAGATTTTCGACGAATACAGCTCCTAGCTGGAGTCTAGCACAACCATTTAGAGCGATCGCTCATAATGGTGAAATAAATACTTATAAAGGAAATAAAAATTGGATGCGAATTCATGAACAGGAAATGAGTAGCCCACTTTTTGAAAACGTGGAGAATTTAAAACCTGTAATACAAAAAGGTGTGTCTGACTCTGCTGCGCTTGATAATGTTTTTGAATTACTTAACAAATCTGGAAAGCCTGCACCTCTAGCTAAATTAATGTTGGTTCCTGATGCGTGGTCAAAGAAAAATAAAACTCTTCCTAGAAACCACCAACAATTGTTTAATTTTTTAAATAGTACAATGGAGCCCTGGGATGGCCCAGCTGCTATTGCAGCTACAGATAATGAATGGGTGATAGCAGCAAATGACAGGAATGGATTAAGACCATTAAGATATGCGATTACAAAAGATAAGCTGCTTTTTGCTGGTTCTGAAACTGGAATGATTGAACTTAATGAAAAGAAGATTATTTCGAAAGGAAGATTAGGACCAGGTGAAATTATTGGGGTTAGAATCGAAAAGGGAAAAGTTTTTTCTAATAAAGATATAAAAGATTATTTGGCAAAAGAATTTAAGCATTTCAATTCTCAAATTATAGATTTAGATGAAAAGTTATCTATATCTAATGAGAAAAATAATTTTGAGGGGGAAGCATTAAGACGAAGACAGTATACATTTGGAATCAGTATTGAGGATTTAGAATTAATTTTACATCCAATGGCAGAAGATGCAAAAGAGGCTACGGGATCAATGGGAGATGATACACCTTTAGCAGTGCTGTCAGACAAATACAGACCGTTATATCATTTCTTTAGACAGAACTTTAGCCAAGTAACTAATCCTCCAATCGACTCATTACGAGAAAATAAAGTAATGAGCCTTAAAACGCGCTTTGGAAATCTTGGAAATATTTTAGATTTTGATACTTTAACTAAAGAAAATATTTATGTTTTAAATAGCCCAGTTTTATCAAATTCTCAATTCCATAAATTTATAAATTTTTTTGGTAAAAATTCTTTGAGAATTGATTGTACTTTTGCCGATGATGAAAATCTATCTATTGCATTAAACAGAATCGAAAAAGAAGCTGAAATAGCTGTTAGACAAGGAGTAACCCAAATAATATTAAGTGATAAAGATTTATCCAAGGATAGATTGCCAATCCCAATGCTTTTATGCGTTGGTGCAATAAATACGTATTTGATAAATAAAAAATTAAGAGGATATGTTTCAATCAATGTTCAATCTGGAGAAGCTTTGGATACGCATTCTTTTGCAACATTAATAGGTGTTGGTGCGACGACTGTTAATCCCTACTTAGCTTTTGATAGTTTGTATCAAAGACATAAAAAGAAATTATTTGGTCAATTTAGCTTTGATGATTGTGTTGAAAGGTATATTAAATCAGTAAATGCTGGTCTTTTAAAGATAATGTCAAAAATGGGTATATCAGTTTTAAGTTCTTATAGAGGAGGTTGTAATTTTGAAACAGTCGGACTCAGCAGAACGATTGTGAGCGATTATTTTCCTGGCATTGTATCTAAAATTTCAGGAATAGGCTTAACAGGAATTGAGAAAAAGATAAGAGAAATTCATAAAGAAGCGTTTGAGAGCTCAGAAACAATTCTTCCAATAGGCGGCATATACAGATATAGAAAAAATGGAGAAACACATCAATACCAAGGAAGACTAATTCATTTACTGCAGAGTGCTGTTGGATCTAATTCTTATGAAGCATATAAAAAATATGCAGAAGGTATTTATAATTTACCACCAATAAACTTAAGAGATTTAATTAATTTTAGAAAAAAGAAATTAGGCCCATCAATTGATTTGAGTGAAGTAGAGCCAATACAAAATATATTAAAAAGATTTGGAAGTGGAAGTATGTCTCATGGAGCATTATCTAAAGAGGCACATGAAACCTTGGCAATGGGCATGAACAGAATCAAGGGTGCGTCATGTAGTGGTGAAGGAGGAGAAGATACAAAAAGATTCATGATTATGAAAAATGGAGACAGTGCAAATTCAAGAGTCAAACAAATCGCATCTGCTAGATTTGGAGTTACTATTAATTATTTGAATAACTGTAATGAAATAGAAATCAAAATTGCCCAAGGTGCAAAACCAGGAGAAGGTGGTCAATTACCAGGTTTTAAGGTAACAGAAGAAATTGCAAAATTAAGACATTCAACACCTGGCGTTACTTTAATCTCACCCCCACCGCACCATGATATTTATTCCATTGAAGATCTTGCTCAATTAATTTATGACCTGAAACAAATTAATCCTAAAGCTCGTGTTGGTGTTAAATTAGTTGCATCCTCCGGTGTAGGAACCATTGCAGCAGGTGTAGCTAAAGCAGAGGCAGATATTATATTAATTTCTGGTCATAATGGAGGAACAGGAGCCACTCCACAAACCAGCGTAAAGTATGTTGGTATACCTTGGGAAATGGGCCTCACTGAGGCAAATCAAGTTTTAACATTAAATAATCTTAGACATAAAGTAACTTTAAGAACTGATGGTGGAATTAAAACTGGAAGAGATGTTGTAATTGCAGCAATGATGGGTGCTGAGGAATATGGCGTTGCAACAACAGCTTTAGTAGCAATGGGATGTATAATGGTAAGACAATGTCATTCAAATACTTGTCCAGTTGGAGTTTGTACCCAAGACGAAAAATTAAGAGAGAAATTTACAGGGACACCAGAAAAAGTAGTTAACTTATTTACATTTATTGCTTCAGAAGTAAGAGAAATCTTAGCTCAACTCGGCTTTAAGACACTTAACGATATTATTGGTCGAACTGATCTATTGATGCAAGTAAATAAGGCTTCACCAAACTTAGACGACTTAGATTTAAATCCATTGTTTGTTCAAGCTGACCCAGGAAATAATAAAAGATATTGTGAAAATACTGAGATTAATAAAGTCCCAGATACCTTGGATCAAAAAATTTGGCCTGAAATAGAAAATGCCCTAGATAAATCTGAAAAAATTGAAAAAGAATTTTTAATTAAAAATACTAATAGAGCAGTTGGAACAAGAATTTCACATCATCTTTATAAAAAATATGGATATGAAAAATTACGAGAAAATTTTTTAACATTAAATTTTAGAGGATCGGCTGGACAATCTTTTGGAGCTTTCTCAACAAAAGGTCTTAAGCTCATACTAAAAGGAGATGCAAATGATTATGTTGGTAAGGGTTTGTCGGGTGCAACAATTTCAATTAAACTTCAAGATGAAAGTAATTTGATTTCAAGTGAAAATACAATCATTGGAAATACTGTTCTTTATGGCGCTACTTCAGGAAAACTTTTTGCAGCAGGACTGGCAGGAGATAGGTTTGCAGTAAGAAACTCTGGAGCGACTTCAGTTATCGAAGGTTGTGACTCGAATGGGTGTGAATACATGACAGGAGGAACAATAGTAATACTTGGACAAATAGGAGATAATTTCGCAGCAGGTATGACTGGTGGTATGGCTTTTATTTATGATAAATCAAAAGAATTAGAAAAAAAAATAAATCCAGATTCTGTTGTATGGCAAAGTGTTGAGACTGATTATTGGAAAAGTTTTCTTAAAAATTTAATTGAGGAACATTTTAATGAAACAAAATCTCAACTTTCTAAAGAATTGATTGATAATTTTAGTTCTGAATTAAAAAATTTTATACAAGTATGTCCAAAGGAACATGATGCCTGTGGTGTGGGAGCAATAGTTTCTACAGAGGGAAAAAAATCACGAACAATTGTTGAATATGGAATAGAAGCCTTAAAAGCTGTTTGGCATAGAGGAGCAGTTGATGCTGATGGAAAAACAGGTGATGGAGCAGGAATACATCTGGAGATACCAAAAGATTTCTTTATTGAAAAAATAGAAGTTACTGGGCATGATTATGATCATGCTGAAATATGTGTAGGAATGATATTTTTACCTAAGAATGATTATTCAGCACAAGAAAGTTGCAAGACAATTGTTGAAAGTGAGCTAACTAAAAACGATTTTAGTATATATGGCTGGAGACAGGTGCCGGTTAATTCTAAAATTCTAGGACAAAAAGCTTTTCAAACTATGCCAGAAATTTTGCAGGTGTTATTTAAATCTAACGATAAAAATTTACTTGATAAAGAATTAGAGAGAAAAATTTACGAAACTAGAAAAAAAATTGAAAATAAAGCATTTCAATCATCTTTAAATAATTTTTATATCTGTTCTATAAGTTCTAAATCAATTATTTACAAAGGCTTGTATCTAGCTGAAGGAATATCTGATTTTTATTTAGATCTTAAAGATAAAAGATTTGTATCAAGATTTGCTATTTTTCATCAGAGATTTTCGACGAATACAGCTCCTAGCTGGAGTCTAGCACAACCATTTAGAGCGATCGCTCATAATGGTGAAATAAATACTTATAAAGGAAATAAAAATTGGATGCGAATTCATGAACAGGAAATGAGTAGCCCACTTTTTGAAAACGTGGAGAATTTAAAACCTGTAATACAAAAAAAATGAAAAAAGAAACAATCAAAAAAGGTGTTTATAATTTAAAACATGGAGGCTACGAGTATCCAATAACTTACCAACTGATTAAAGATGGAAGAAAAAATAAAAT
>CACKKY010000019.1 GCA_902600855.1 uncultured Pelagibacteraceae bacterium
ATTTGAAAAAAAAGTAGATTATATCATGAGTTCTATAATAGGTTTAGATGGACTAAAACCTACTTTAGAAATTATAAAATATACAAAAAAAATTGTAATCGCCAATAAAGAGTCGATTGTTTGTGGTTGGAACCTTATAGAGAAAGAATTAATAAAATATAAAACAGAATTCATACCTGTCGACTCAGAACATTTTTCGATATGGTATGCTCTACGAAATAATAAAAGTAATAATTTAGATAAAATATTCTTGACAGCTTCAGGTGGCCCTTTTTTAAAAAAATCAATTAAAAAAATTAATCTTATTGATGCACTTAAGCATCCAAATTGGAAAATGGGTAAAAAGATTTCTATTGATTCAGCAACAATGATGAATAAAGTTTTTGAAATTATAGAGGCAAAAAATATATTTAATATCTCTTATGATAAACTAAAGATTTTAACTCATCCATCTTCTTATGTGCATGCTATTTTGAAATTTAAAGATGGGCTTACAAATATTATTCTTCATGACACTACAATGAGAATTCCAATTTATAATACTCTATATTCTGAAAATAGTAAAAATTTAAATTCAAAAAAATTAGATTTGAAAATTCTTAATAATCTTGATTTTGAAAAGATAGATTTAAAAAAATTTCCATTAGTAAAGATAATTAATTATCTTCCTGAGAAGATATCTTTATTTGAAACTGTAATAGTATCTGCAAATGATGAATTGGTTGATTATTACTTAAATGGCCGAATTAAATTTGATGAAATTCAAACAAAGTTGTTGAAATTTATTAATAGTAAAGAATTTCGAAAATTTAAAAGAATTAAACCAAAAAAAATTGAAAATATTATTAATTTGAACAAATATGTTCGTTTAAAAATTAAGCCATAACGTATATAAATTTGCTTTAAAATGAAATCTTTTTACAGAATTTTAGTATTTATAATATTTCTTAATTTCTTAAGTTTATCTAGCTCTATATCAGCGGAAATTAATAAAATTGAAATATTAGGAAATGAGAGAATATCTAACGAAACAGTATTGATGTTTGCATCTGTTTCTGTTGGTGATGATATTGACGATGATAAAGTCAACAATATATTAAAGCAACTGTATGGAAGTGGTTTTTTTAGTGATGTAAAAGTTCAATTTGATGGAAACAATTTAAATATATCATTAATTGAAAACCCTATTATAGAAAATATATATTTTGAAGGTGTTAAGGCAAAAAAAATTAAAAAACCAATTACTGAAGATCTAAAATTAAAAAATCGTTCATCATTTAACTCAGTTGATCTTAATTATGATAAAGAACAAATTATATCAAAATTAAAAGAGTTGGGTTATTATTTTTCTAAAGTTGATGTTTTTATTAAAGAACTTGAAAACAATAAAGTACAAATTCAATATAATATAGATCTTGGTGAAAAAGCAAAAATAAAGAAAATTTCGTTTATAGGTGATAAAATTTTCAAAGATAGAAAACTAAGAGGAGTTATATTAAGTGAAGAATATAAATTTTGGAAATTTATATCTGGAAAAAAATTTTTAAATGAAGGAATGATTGATTTTGATAATCGATTATTAACTAATTTTTATTTAAACAAAGGTTATTATCAAGCTAAAGTATTTACGTCTTTTGCTAAACTTATTGAGGATAACGAGTTTGAACTAATTTATAATATTAATGCAGGACCTAAGTTTTATTTTGGAGATCTATCACTAAAATTGCCATCAGATTATGAAAAATCAAATTTTAAAAAATTAGATAAATTATTAAAAAAATTAAAAAATGAACCATATTCAATTAATTCAATAGAAAAAATAACAGAAGAAATTGATTTACTGGCTTTAGATGAGCAATATGAAAGTGTTGATGTTCAGGTATTAGAAGAAATTAATGATGATAAACTTAACTTAACATTTGAAATTATTGAAACTGATAGATTTTTTGTTGAACGGATAAATATTTTTGGAAACAATGTTACTCAAGAGAGTGTTATTCGTAATCAATTTGAACTAGATGAGGGAGATCCTTATAATGAGATATTAAAGAATAAATCTATTAACAATATGAAAAATCTCAATTTCTTTAAAAAAGTTGATAGTATAGTAAAGGATGGAACAGGTTATAATCAAAAGATAATAGATATTAATGTTGAAGAAAAACCCACCGGTGAAATTACGGCATCAGCAGGTGTTGGAACCTCAGGAAAATCAATTGGATTTGGTGTAAGTGAAAATAATTTTCTTGGAAGAGGAATTGGGCTCGATAGCAATATAACATTAAGTACTGAAACTCTAAAAGGAAAATTTTCAGTCACAAATCCAAATTTCTTAAATACTGATAAATCAGTTTATGCTTCAGTAGAGGCTCTTGAGACAGATAAGCTTAAAGATTTTGGTTACAAGACAAATAAAAATGGTTTTTTAGTTGGAACAAGCTTTGAATATCTGGATGATTTTCGTTTGGGTATTGGATCATCAAACTTTTACGAAAAAATTGAGACTGATGCTTCAGCTTCAAAAAATATGAAAAAACAAGAGGGCGATTATTGGGATTCTTTCCTTAATTTTAAATTTGACTATGACAAAAGAAACCAAAAATTTCAAACTTCAGATGGATTTAGAAGTGTTTACTATTTAAATCTTCCAGTCGTAAGTGATACAAATACTTTAAAAAATACATATGATTACAAAATTTATACGGAATTATATGAAGAGAATATAACGTCTCTATCTTTATATCTTGCAAGCGCAAATTCAATTTCAAACGAAGATGTTAAATTATCAGAAAGACTTAATGTTCCATCAAATAGATTAAGAGGTTTTGAATATGGAAAAGTTGGTCCTATGGATGGGCCAGACTACATAGGTGGTAATTATATATCTGCACTATCTATTTCAAGCACATTGCCAAATTTTTTTGAAAATGCTCAAAATGTTGATTTTCTAGCATTTATTGATGCTGCAAATGTATGGGGAGTAGATTACGACTCATCAATAGATGAGTCTAATAAAATTAGAAGTTCTTATGGTGTCGGTGTAGATTGGTTTACTGCTATTGGTCCATTATCATTTTCCCTTTCTCAAACTATTACAAAAGCTTCAACAGATGAAACAGAATCTTTTAGATTTGATTTAGGAACAACTTTTTAATGTTTAAAAAAAAGATTATTTTTTTGCTTTTATTATTTTTTTTTCAATATGAAAATTCGTTTGCTAATAATAATATTGTCTATATGGATTTCAATTATGTAATCAATAATTCAAATATTGGAAAAAAAGTTTTAGATGCATTAAATAAACAAAATAAAAAAAATATAGAAAATTTAAAAGCTTATCAAAATAAATTAAAACAAGAAATTGATGAAATTAATAAAATTAAGAATATAGCTTCTGAAGAGGATATTAAAAAAAAGATTTCCGCACATAATGCAAATGCTAAAGAATATGATAAATTAAAGATTAAATTATCGAATGAATTAAATAAAAAAAGAAATGAAGAGATGAATAGACTAGTAAAGTTAATTAACCCATTATTAGAAAATTATATGAAAGATAATTCTATAGATATTGTTTTAAATAAAGAGATTGTATACTTTGCTAAAGATCAATATGATATTTCTAAGCAAATATTAGATTTAACTAACATTAATTATAAATAAATAATGATATTGGATAAAAATCAGATAGAAAACTTGATACCTCACAGAAAACCGATGCTTTTAGTGGATGAACTATATGATATCAAAAAATTAGACTCCGCAACAGGAGTGGTAAATGTTAAGAAAGATAGTTTTTTTGTGCAAGGACATTTTCCAAATCAGCCCGTAATGCCAGGTGTTTTAATTGTTGAAGCTTTTGGACAATCAGCTGCAGCTCTAACCGCACATGGTTTAGATAAATCAACATATGCTAATAAACTTGTATTTTTGATGGGTGTAGAAAAAGCTAGATTTAGAAATCCTGTAATTCCTGACTGTAAGCTTTTACTAAAAATAAAGGCAATAAGATCACATGGTAGAGTTTGGAAATATCAAGGAGAAGCATTTGTAGGTGAAAAAAAAATGGCTGATGCTATCTGGTCTGCTACTATTGTAGATAAGAAATAATTAGCAATAAATATTGATAACAAACATTATGTAGCTTTGATAAAAAAGCTTAAATGAAAAATCCATTTTTTGAAAATAATGGTCCTTTTAAAATTAACGATATTTTAAATTTAGTAAATATTCAAAATACTAATTTTGACTATAATGGACTTGTAGAAGATATTAAGGATTTAGTTACTGCAGATAAAGATTGTATAACTTTTTTTCATTCAAAAAAATATAAGGAATTAGCAATTAATACTAAAGCCAGATATTGTATAACAACAGAAATTCTTAAAGATGATTTGCCATATGATTGTAAACCAATAATTGTTGATAATGTTTTAATTGCAACAGCTAAAATAACTGAAAAATTTTATCCAAAATCTACAGTAGATAATTTTGATCAAGATGCGCTAAATATTGAAAAGACTATTTTTAAAAACAATGTGGTTTATGGTAATAATGTTTTAGTTGGTGAAAATGTTAAAATTGGAAAAAATTTATATATTGGTCATAATTCAATAATTGAAAGAAATGTTCAAATAGGAGACAATTGCCATATAGGATCAAATTCAATAATTAGAAATTCATTAATTGGAAATAACGTAAATATTTTGGATAATTGTATTATTGGAAAAAAAGGATTTGGTTTTTTTCCCGATAATTCTAAAAATATTAGATACCCCCACATAGGGACTGTAATTATTGGTGAGAATTCTGAAATTGGGAGTGGAGCAACAATTGATCGTGGTTCAATGTCTAATACTATAATTGGTAATAACACATATCTTGATAATCAAGTACATATCGCACACAATGTTAAGATTGGCAATAATTGTATATTAGCTGGACAAGTAGGTATAGCTGGAAGCACTATTATTGGTAATAATGTTAAGATAGGAGGTCAAGCAGGAATTTCTGGACATCTTAAAATTGGAAATAATGTAGAAATTGCAGGTGGCAGCGGTGTCATAAAAAGTATATCAGATAATTCTAAAGTTATGGGATATCCGGCTAGAAATTTAAGAGAATTTTTAAGAGAAAATAAATGATAGATAAAACAGCGATTGTTAACTCAAAGGCAAAAATTTCATCAAATGTCAAAATAGGAGCTTATTCATTTATTGGTGAAGATGTAGAAATTGGAGAAAATAGTATTATTCAAAATCATGTTTCAATTATAGGTAACACAAAGGTAGGAAAAAATAATAAAATTTATCCATTTGCTTCAATTGGAAATGATCCACAAGATTTAAAATTTAAAGGAGAAAAAACCAAACTAGAAATAGGAAATGACAATCTCATTAGAGAATATGTAACAATTAATCCTGGAACAGTTGGGGGAGGAGGCACAACAAAAATTGGAAATAATTGTTTATTTATGGTTTCTTCACATGTCGCACACGATTGCTATGTAGGAAATAATGTTATATTAGCTAATAATGTACCTTTAGGAGGACATGCTCAGATTTCTGATGATGTAATTATAGGTGGAAATTCTGCAGTTCAACAGTTTACTAGAATTGGAAAATCAGCAATGATTGGGGGGATGTGTGGAGTTGTTAGAGATGTAATCCCATATGGCATGGTCCATGGTAATAGAAGTATTTTACAAGGAATAAATATAATAGGATTAAGAAGAAAAAATTTTTCAAATAAAATTATCATGGAATTAAACGATGCTTATAAAGAAATTTTTAAGAGTGAAAATTTGACTGTAAATATTGATAATTTAAGTTCAAAATTAAAAAATTCTGAACTTGTAAAAGATGTTGTAAAATTTTTAACAGAGGATAAAAAAAGACCTATATGTAGTCCATTTTCAAAATAATGAAAACAATAGATAATTTTTTAGACCATGAAACGTTTTATAAAATACTGCAAGTAATACTTGAAACAAAATTTCCATGGAATTTTGTTAATGGTAAATCTGAAATTAATGATGGAGATTTTCAATTCACTCATTTATTTGTAGACGATGGTGGAAAAATAGTTTCTCCATATTATAAAATAATATTACCAATATTAAAAAAGATTGATCCAAAATCTACATATAGAGTAAAAGCAAATTTAACAACTAAGAAAGAAAATAATAATAAATCTCTCATGCATACTGACACAAAGATTGAAAATATGAAAACAGCAGTTTTTTACTGTAATGATAATAATGGAGGTACATTATTTCAAAATGGTAAAAAAGTTTCTAGTAAAGCAAATAGAATCGTAATTTTTGATGGTCATCAGAAACACTGTGGAGTAGATTGTACAGATGAAAACATAAGAGTAGTCATTAATTTTAATTTTTATGAAAAATAATGTTAACATTAATTTTAGGAGATACTGATTTTCCAAATATTGTAGTATCAAAACTTAAAAAGAAAAAAAAAAAATTTATAATAATTGATTTTTCAAAAAATAATAAATTTAAGAATGAAAAAAATTCATATAGAATTAATATAGGTAAATTTGGAAAAATAATTTCTTTGATCAAAGAAAAAAATTCCAAAAAAGTGTTATTTGCAGGAAAAATTGCTAAACCTAATTTTTCATCTTTAAAATTAGATTTAAAAGGTATCTATTACATACCAAGCGTGATTAAAGCCTCAAAATTTGGTGATGCTGCTATAATTAAATCAATTATTAAAATTTTAAATAATGAACAAATTAAAGTTATTAGCTCTAATTTTTATAATCCAGAACTTTCCTTAAAAAAAGGTAATTATTCCAAAACAAAACCAACAAAAAAAGACTTTATTTCTATTAAAAAAGGTAAAAGTTATTTTAATAAAATTAATAATTTAGATCACATTCAGGCAATTGTTATTAAGGACGGTAAAATAGTTGCAAAGGAAAGTAGAGAGGGAACAAAAAAAATGTTATCAAAATTAAAGAAAAATTTTAAAGGCATTTTGATAAAACTTCCTAAAAAGAAACAAGACTTAAGAATGGATTTACCAACTATAGGGCTGCAAACATTAATAGATATAAAGAAATATGGTCTGAGGGGTGTTGTCCTGATGTCGAAAAAAAATATTTTTTTAGATCAAAAAAAAGCAATTAGTTTTGCAAATAAAAATAAGATTTTTATTAATGTCATATGAAAAAAATTTTTATACTAACTGGTGAACCATCTGGCGATAAACTTGCATCAATGGTCATTTCCAAGTTAAAAGTAAAAAAACCTGAAATTGAATATTTATCAGTTGGTGGAACACACTTAAAAAATTTAGGAATTAATACTATATTTGATTTAAAAGATATAACTTTTCTTGGTTTTACTAGTGTTTTATTAAATATTTTTAAAATTAAATCTAAAATTAATAAAACTGTTGATGAAATTATAAAATTTAATCCTGATATATTATTTAGCATTGATAGTCCAGATTTTACTTTGAGAGTTGCCGAAAGAGTAAAAAAGATAAATAAGAACATCAAAACAATTCATTATGTAGCTCCTCAAATTTGGATATGGCGAAAAAATAGAGTTAAAAAGATTAAGAAATTTATTGATCATATACTTTTATTATTTGATTTTGAAAGAAAATATTTTGATGAAGAAAATATCAAAAATACCTTTGTAGGCCATCCTTTAATTGAAAGTAAAGAAAATAGAACAATAATTGAGAGCATCTTACCCAAAGATAAAAAAATTATATCTTTATTTCCTGGCAGTCGAAGATCTGAAACAACCGTTTTGTTACCAATTTTGATTGATTTTATTAAATTAATAAACAAAAATCATGATGATTATTTTTTTTATCTCCATGCTACTGAAGAAAATAGAAATTTAATTTTAGATTATGTAAAAAAATTAAAAATTAATAATCTAGACGTAGTATCTGATGAAAATATTAAATTTAAAATTTTATCTAATTCTATTTTTGCAGTTTCTAAATCTGGTACTATTTCATTGCAGATCTGTAATTCTAATATACCATCAATTATAATATACAAACTTAATTTTATTAATTTTCTGATTTTTAAAATGCTAGTTAATGTAAAATTTGCAAATATTATAAATATAATTAATAATAGAGAAGTTATTCCAGAATTATTACAAAATGAATGTAACGCTGAAGAAATTTATAAGTCTGTGATTTACTTTTTACGAAATCCTGATTTAATTAAAAAGCAATTAGCTGAATGTTCTAAAACTTTAGATGGTATTAGATCTAAAAGCTCATCTGCAGAAGAAGCAAGCTCAATTTTGCTTAAGCACCTTTCCTAATCTTTGAATAACATCATCTTTTCCTAATGATATAATAATATCGTATAAACCTGGACCAAACTTAGATCCTGTCAAAACTATTCTTAAAGGTTGTCCTACACCTTTAAAATTTGTTTCATAATTTTTAATTAAATTATTAATAATCGGTTCTAATTTATTTCTATCTAAATTTTCTAATTTATTAATTTGATTATTGAACTCATTAATTATTTTTTTTGCCTTTTCATCAATTAATTTTAAATCATCTTCATTGAATTTTACTTCATCATCTAAGATATATTGTGCATTATTAAATATATCCTCTAAAGTCTTTGCTTTATTTTTTAAAAAATATAAAGAAGATTTAATTTTGGTTTCTTTATCTGATTTGATTTTTTCTTTATAGATTGAACAGTATTCAACTAGATTTTTATAAAGATCATTATCATGAATTGTTTTGATATAATGCTCATTCATTGACAATATTCTACTCATATCTAATTTTGAGGGGGATTTACCAATTCCTTCCAAGTTAAAGTGTTGAATACTCTCATCTAAAGTGAATATTTCCTTATCTTGATATGACCATCCAAGTCTAAGTAAATAATTTCTTAGTGCGTCAGGCATAATACCTATTTTTGAATAGTCATCTAAAGTTGAAGCATTATCTCTTTTTGATAATTTCTTACCTTCAATTGTATGTATCAACGGAATGTGCGCAAATTCTGGAACTATCCAACTCATTGCTTGGTATATTTGAATTTGTTTAAAAGTATTTATCTTATGATCATCTCCTCGAATTATATGTGTCATTCCCATTTGATGGTCATCAACAGTTGCAGACAAGTTGTAAGTTGGTGTTCCATCATTTCTTAAAATTATAAAGTCTTCTATTGTATTATTTTCAATTTCAATGTCACCTTGAACTAAGTCTTTGAGTTTAGAATTTCCTTCTATTTTACTCTTAAATCTAATTACAGGTTTAATATCTTTAGGAGCATCTTTTTCATCAGTATCTCTCCATTTTCTATTATAAATATACGGTATTTTTTTTTGCTTAGCTCTTTTTTTTTGCTCTTCTATCTCTTCAACAGAGCAATAGCATTTATATGCATTACCTTTTTGTAATAATTCATTAGCAATTTTAATATGATCTTCTATCTTTTGTGACTGAATATACTCTTCACCGTCATGTTCAATTCCTATCCATTTTAAGGATTTAATGATCTGTATTTTGTGTTCGTCTTTGGATCTTTCTTTATCAGTATCTTCAATTCTTAAGTGAAAAGTTCCTTTTTGATTTTTAGAGAACAACCAATTAAATAAGGCAGTTCTAACTCCTCCAATATGAAGTGCTCCAGTAGGAGACGGTGCAAAACGTGTTGCTACTTTTGACATCAATGTTGTTTAGACTATTTTTTTAGAAGTTTCTATATAAAGATACTAAAACTCCTTGAACCTTTACTCTATCAGGTCCAAAAATCTTGGTTTCATAGTTTCTATTAGCACTTTCGAGGGCTACAACTTTACCTTTTTTTCGAATTCTTTTTAACATTGCTTCATGTTCATCAATTAAAGCAACAACAATTTTACCATTATCAGCAGTGTCAGTTCTTTTAATAATGACTGTATCTCCTTCATGAATACCTGCTTCGATCATAGAGTCTCCTTGAACTTTTAATCCAAAGTAATCGCCATTTTTTTCTAAATTGTTAGGTAGTGGAATTCTAGAAACTTCATTTTGTATAGCTTCAACTGGAGTTCCTGCAGCGATTTTTCCAAGAACAGGTACTTCTATTTCATCAGAATTGATTTGTTCTTCATCTAATCCACCTTTAATTACACTTGGTGAAAAACTATTATAAATATCGTTTGCTGAAGCTGTCTCAGGTAATTTAATTACCTCTAAAGCTCTTGCTTTGTGAGCTAATCTTTTTATAAAACCTCTTTCCTCTAAAGCACTAATCAATCTATGAATACCTGATTTAGATTTTAAATTAAGAGACTGCTTCATCTCTTCATATGATGGAGATACACCTGAACTTCTCAACTTTTTGTTGATAAATAAAAGCAGGTTTTTTTGTTTTTTTGTTAGCATAAGAACAAATATCGTACAAATAATGTTCTATAAAAGTTCTTTTAAATTAACAATAGTAAAAAAACATGTAAAATAGGGCTTTATTTAACTATAAAACGGAAAAAATAGAATTTTTATCTAAATTTTTTAAAAGTGATTCACCAATCAAAAAAGTGTTAATTGAAGTTTTGTAATTTAGGTCTAATAACTCATCTTTATTTTTTATTCCGCTTTCAGATATTAAAGGACCTTTGTGACTTTTTACAACATCATAAATATCATAGGTTGTATTTATATCAGTTTTAAGTGTTTTTAAATTTCTATTGTTTATTCCAATTAATGAGTCTTTAAAATTTAAAGCCTTTTTTGCCTCTTCAACTGTATGAACTTCAACTATAACAGACATATTATATTTTAAAGCCTCATCATATAATTCAGATGCAAGATCATCTGAAACTCCAGCCAAAATAATTAAAATAGCATCTGCACCATAACTTTTTGCCAAAGGTATTTGAAATTTATCTATAAAAAAATCCTTACACAATACTGGTAGATTTATTTTGTCTTTTATTTTACTGATGTGAGTCAAATTTCCTAAAAAATAATCTTCTTCGGTTAAAACTGAAAGACAGGTTACTTTATTATTTAAATAAATTTGAGCAATATCGACAGGTTTATAATCATCTATTATTATACCTGCTGAAGGACTTGCTTTTTTTATCTCAGCTATAATTGAAGTTTTATTATTATTTAAATTATTTTCTATTTTCTCTTTAAAATTAATATAGCTGTTGTTTTTATTAATTAATTCATCCAAAGTTTTAAGATCTAAGGATTTTTTTAATTTATCAACTTTTTCAATTTTTTTTTGAATGATATTTTGAAGTATATTTTCAGACATTTTGAATTTTTTCTAGATGTAAAAAGGTTTTTCCTGAAAGGATAAATTCTCTTGTGAAATTATATGCTTCAGAAAAGTCTGAAAATTTTTCTCCAACAATTAATCCCGCTGCAGCATTTAAACAAACTGCTTTTGAAAAATCATTATCTTCACCTTTAAATATTTCGATCATCTTATCAGCATTAAATTTTGCATCATCACCCACTAAATTTTTAAAATTAGCTGCATTAACACCCAAAGCACTTGGATCTATTTTTATTTCAGATATTTGACTACCTTTTAATTGAATAACATTAGTGATTGCATATGGAGATATTTCATCTAATCCATCCTCACTATTTACTATCCAAGCAAATTTTAAATTTAAATTTTTAAGTCCTTCTGCAAAAATTTTTAATAATTTTTTATCAAAAACACCTACAACTTGCCTGTCTACAAGGGCAGGATTACTTAATGGACCAATCATATTAAAAATGGTTCTTTTTCCAATTTTCTTTCTTACAGGTCCTACAAATCTCATTGCACTATGATAATTTGGTGCAAACATAAAACCAAAATTATTGGTATTAATTTCTTTTTCTATATTCTCAGGTTCTAAATCAATTTTAATTTTAAGAGCTTCTAAAACATCACCGGACCCACATTTTGAGGAAACAGCTTTATTGCCATGTTTAGCAACTTTTGTACCCATGCTAGCTAAAAGTAGGGCAGAAGCTGTTGAAATATTAAGCGTATTCATGCCATCACCGCCAGTACCACAAGTATCAATACAATCACTTACATTTACTCTTTTAGACTTTTCTCTAAGAACAAAAACTCCACCTGCTATTTCATCTGAAACTTCTCCCTT
The DNA here is from genome assembly GCA_902600855.1 of uncultured Pelagibacteraceae bacterium. Classification (GTDB taxonomy): domain Bacteria; phylum Pseudomonadota; class Alphaproteobacteria; order Pelagibacterales; family Pelagibacteraceae; genus Pelagibacter. The sequence goes on from CACKKY010000019.1 coordinate 12,128, forward strand.
TTCGGATAATAAGGTTAAAAAACTAAAAATTTCGTCATCACTAGCTTTTCCAGTCATTAATATTTCAAAAGCAGTTTTACTTTCTTCAAAAGTTAAATCTTTTTTATTTTTAAGTTTTTCTAAAATTTGATCCATAAATTTAATTTTTAATAAAGTTTTTAAGAATTTTCATTCCAAACTTAGTTTTAATACTTTCAGGATGGAATTGTACACCATGAATATTAAATTTTTTATGTTGTACACCCATTATAATCCCATCTTTTGTCTCTGCTGTAATCTCTAGATCTTTTGATAACGTTTTTTTATCAATTACCAAACTATGGTATCTGGTAGCTTCAAATGTATTTGGAAGATTTTTTAAAATACCGATTTTTTTTGATTTGATTTTGCTTGTTTTGCCGTGCATTAACTTTTTTGCTTGAATAATTTTTGATCCAAAAACTTGTCCAATTATCTGATGACCTAAACATACTCCTAAAAAAGGTAATTCTTTGTATAATGAATTCAATATTTTAATACAATTGCCAGATTGATTTGGGTTGCCTGGTCCTGGTGAAATAACAATTTTATTATATTTCTTTTTAATGATTTCTTTAGAATTAATTTTATCATTTCTAACAACATCAACTTTAACACCTAATGAGGAGATATAGTGATACAAATTAAAAGTAAAACTATCGTAATTATCTATTAACAATACTTTCATTATCTTAAAGCATTAATTAAAGCTTTCGCTTTATTAACTGTTTCCTCATATTCATTTTTAGGTTTACTGTCCGCAACTATACCTGCACCTGCTTGCACATAAAATTTTTGATTTTTAGCAACTGCAGTTCTTAAAGCTATACAAGTATCAAATTCACCATTTGCAGCAAAATATCCAATTCCACCTGCATAAACTTTTCTTTTTGATGTTTCTAATTCATCTATAATTTCCATAGCCCTAATTTTTGGAGCTCCAGAAACAGTACCTGCTGGAAAACCAGCTAAGAGTGATTTAAATTTTGAAAATTTTTTATTATATTCCCCAACTACATTTGAAACTATATGCATAACATGAGAATACCTTTCAATAATGAAGCTTTCTGTAACTTTTACCGAATTTATCTTTGAGACTTTACCAGCATCATTTCTACCCAAATCAAGTAACATCAAATGCTCTGAAAGCTCTTTTTTATCTTTAAGTAGGTCTCTTTCATAAAAAAGATCTTCCTTTTTAGTTTTACCCCTTGGTCTAGTTCCTGCGATTGGTCTTACAGTAATTTTATTATCCCTAAGTCTTACAAGTATTTCAGGACTTGCACCAATTATTTGAAAATCCTTAAAATTAAAGAAAAACATAAAAGGAGAAGGGTTTGTTACTCTTAGTTTTTTATAAATATCTAATGTTTTACTTTCATGGCAATTTTGAGCCCCAACCTCAATAGAAGATTTTTTTAATTTTTTGAATAAAGGGCGAATTAAAGTTGTTGGAGGACAATATATTATGCTTAATTTATTTCTTTTAAAATTATCAGAAAAAGAAATAACTTTTCTTAATGAATTTAAAGTTTTTAAAGTACCAAACATTTTCCAATTTGCTATAAAATACATATATTTATTTGTCATAATGGCATTTTTAATCTATAGCTTTGTTTTTTATAG
>CACKKY010000020.1 GCA_902600855.1 uncultured Pelagibacteraceae bacterium
TTTTTATAATTTTACTGATGTAATTATTTGAAGAACTTGACCATATACATAATTTAGAAATACTACCCCATCACTTAAAAGTATTTCTAAATTAGGAGTATAAAGATAAATTTCCATTATGACTTAAATAATGATTTCAAACAATTTATAAAATTTTTAAAACTTTCTGGTTTCCAAATGAAGAAAATTAAAAAAGGAATAGTTGCTGGTAAGACACCAAACCAAATCCATTCTTCCCAATTAAAGCCTAAGTAAGCACCTTTTTTTTTTAAACCATTAAACCATGTAAGATAGCCAATACAAATAATCCAAGTTAACCACAATGTTAAAAAAATTTTAATTTTATTCATAAAATGACTATATAAAATGAGAAAGAAAAATAAATTTATTTTATTTTGGCTTAAAAACTAAACAAACACCATTATTACAATATCTTTTACCTGTGGGCTTGGGTCCATCTTCAAATATATGTCCGTGATGACCACCACACTTTTTACAATGATATTCTGTTCTTGCATAACCGATTAAATGATCTGTTTTTGTATCAAAAACTTCTGGTAAGGACTCATAAAATGATGGCCAACCTGATCCACTTTCATATTTAGTATTAGCATCAAATAACTTTTGATCACAATTAGCACAGTGATAGCTGCCTTCTCTCTTCTCATAATTTAATTCACTAGAACCTGGAGGCTCTGTTCCATCCTCAAACAAAACTAATTTTTGTTCAGCAGTCAAATCTTTATTTATTTTTTTTAACATCTGTTATTTAATTTCTCTAATTGGCTTACCTGAGACGCATGCCTCAAGATTTTCTATCATTTGTGAATAGTATTTTGTGTAATTTTCAGCAGTAACATATCCAAGATGAGGAGTTAGCAATGCATTTGGAAGAAATCTTAATTTATTATTTTCAGGTAAAGGTTCTTTTTCATAAACATCAATACCTGCACCCATTATAATATTAGTTGATAATGCAATAATCAAGTCATCTTCATTAACTATTGGGCCTCTTGAGGTGTTAATTAGAAATGCAGTTTTTTTCATTTGATCAAGTTCTTTGATAGTAATGCAATTCTTATATCTTTCACCACCTTGAACATGAATAGAAATATAATCTGATGTTTTAATTAAATCTTCCTTGCTACAAGGCAGGACATCCAATTCTTTACATTTATTTAAATCTAAATTTTCACTCCATGCCATAACCTGCATACCAAAAGCTTTTGCAATATTAGCCACTTGAGATCCTACTTTTCCTAAACCAATTAAACCTATAATTTTGCCTTTTAATTCAAAACCAACAGTAGTTTGCCAATATCCTTGATACATATTATCAATTTCCGTTTTCAAATTTCTACATAATCCTAAAATTAATGCCCAAGTCAATTCACATGTTGGGTTATCGTTACTCTCAGTTCCAGAAATTACAATCCCTCTTTTTTTAGCTGCTTCTAGATCAATAGACTTATTTCTTAATCCACTAGTTATAATAAATTTTAAATCATTTAAATTATCTATCAAATTTTTTGTAATAGGCGTTCTTTCTCGCATTATTAATAACGCCTCAAAATCAGATAATTGTTCTATAGCATCTGCTTCATCTAAAAAAGGTTCGCTAAATATTTTGAACTCATATTTTCCAGATAATTTTTTTAAATCTACGAACTCTTGTGAAACATTTTGGTAGTCATCTAATATTGCAACTTTAAGCATTTGAAATTTTTTTGTTTGATAAAAATAAACCTATTATAATTAAAATAGACCCAATTAAATGAAAAAATAAAAATTTTTCATCAAAGAAAATCATCGCAAAAAATGTACTAAATAATGGAATTAAAGATAAAAATATGCCTGCTCTATTTGGTCCGATAATTGAAACTGCGCCTGCCCAACAATAATACGATCCTATACTAGGAAAAATCGCAACATAAAGTAGAATATAGGATAAATTCAAATTAATATCTAAAGAATATCCTTGATTTAATTCAATCAAAAAAGCTGGGGCTAACATTGCTAGTCCAAATGTGCAGGTAATTTGAATAAGTGCAAGTAGAGATATTTCAAAATTTCTCTTTTTTAAAAAAGCAGAATAAACACCCCATGAGATTATTGCTATAATCATCAGTAAATCTCCTTTATTAAAATCTAACGAATTTAAAATATTCAAGTCAAGTCTAGTTACTATAGCTAATATTCCCAAAGTTGAGATTAATAATCCAACTAGTTGAAATATATTTGTTTTTTCTATTTTGAGTAAAAAACAAACTAAAATTATTGTAGCTGGTACAGCAGTGTTAAACAGTGAAGCATTTATTACTTGTGTATAATTGAGTGCTTTGTAAGTAAGAGCACTGTATAAAAAAACACTACTTAATCCTAATAAAAATAATAATTTAAAATTTTTTAAAATTATTTTTTTTAATCTTAAAATTTCTTTATAAGTAAAAGGTATCAAAATTAACCAAACTAATGACCATCTTAAAAATGCTAATGTAAATGGTGCGATATTTTCAATAAAAGCAACCTTTCCAATGTTAAAGTTACCTGCCCAAAATAATGTGGCGCAAACTACCATGATGTAAGCCTTGGTATTTTTAGTCACCTAATTAAATCTTAGTGAGCTATATGGTTTTAAATTTAAATTTGTATTTTCTTCAGCTATCATTCCTGAAATTATCTTTCCAGAAATTGGTCCCAAAGTCCATCCTAAATGATGATGACCAAAACAATAAAAAATATTTTTATACTTCTTAGATGGGCCCATTACAGGTAAAAAGTCTGGTAAAGTTGGTCTAAACCCTAACCACTCATCCTCATGCTCAGGTAAATCTCCAAGCATATGTTTTGCATTTTTAATTAAATTTTTAACTCTTGATTTTGAAATTGGATTATCTAAGCCACCAAATTCAACTGTACCTACAACTCTCAAACCTTGTTCCATTGGTGTAATACCAAATCCACGATTAGAAAATATTACAGGTCTGGTAAGTAAATGATCACAATTTTTAAAATGAACATGATATCCCCTTTCTGTATCTAAAGGAATATTTTCATCCAAATTATCAGTTAATTTTTTTGAGAATGCACCACATGCAATAATTGCCTTATCAAAAAAATAGTTTTGTGTTTCAGTTTTGAGTATTGGTTTTTCGTTATCAAAGTTTATATCTTTTATATTAACCTTATTAAACTTTCCTCCTTTATGAAGAAATAATTCAAAAAATTTTGACAAAATTTTTTTTGGGTTTCTTGCATGTCGAGCATAAGGATAAAAAACACCAGCATGATAGATGGGATTTATATGTGGTTCTAGATCATGTATCTCATGTTTATTAACCAATTGTTGTTCTACTCCCAGCTCATTTCTTACCTTTATTTCTAATTCACGACTTTTTAAATCTTTATCATTCCAAATATAAAGAATGCCTTTTTTTTCAACTAAACCATCTAAATCAATTTCATCAAATAATTCATCATAAGCTGGTAGTGCTAAATCTAATATTTGATGCATATTTTTTGCAGTGTGCATCATTTTTTTAGAAGTTGAATTAGTTATAAATTTTAAAAACCAAGGTATCATTTTTGGAACGTAGTTCCATTTTAATGCTAAAGGACCTGAGGAACTTAAAAGCATTGCTGGCACGTCTGCTAATACATCTGGTCTATTTAATGGTACAGAAGCGTAAGGAGAAAAATGTCCTGCATTTCCATAAGAAGCTCCATGACTGCCGGGGTTATCCCTATCAAAAATAGTTACATCAAAACCTTTCTTTTGTAAAAACAGTGCATTTGAAATTCCTTGAATACCTGCTCCAATAATTCCAATTTTAATATTATTTTTCATTACAGCTTATACAGCTATTAAAAAATCTTTTAATAGTGACAAATTATACATTACAGAAATAACTTTTATGCGATAATTTGATTTTGATTAATTTTTGCGCTCAAAACAATACCAAATCCAATCATAGTTGCTAACATGGACGAACCTCCATAGGACAAAATAGGTAGAGGAGAGCCTACAATAGGTAATAGTCCTAACACCATCGATAAATTTACTGATATATAAATAAAAATTGCAAATGCAAAGCCAAAACAAAATAATTTAGGGAATGAGCTTCTTGACATAACCCCGATTTTAACAATTCTCAAAATTATAATTAGATATATTGATAAAAGTAAAATTGAACCTAAAAATCCAAATTCTTCAGAAAACAGGGTAAAAATGAAATCAGTATGTTTTTCTGGTAAAAAATCTAAGTAACTTTGAGTACCTTTTAGAAATCCTTTGCCATAAAAACCTCCTGAACCAATTGCTATTTTAGATTGTATAATTTGGTATCCAGCTCCCAAGGGATCTCTGTCAGGATCTAAAAAAGTTAAGATTCTAAGTTTTTGATAAGGCTTTAAAAATGAAATTATGAAAGGTAATGAAATTAAAAAACTTAAAAATGAATAAAAAAAATATTTTATCTTAATTCCACCTAACCATAATATTGATAATCCACTCAACGCAATTAATATTGATGTACCAAGATCCGGTTGGGAAATGACTAAAATCATTGGTATGATAATAATGATCAAAGAAATTAATATACTTGTAAAATTATTTACATTTTCTATTTTCAATCTATGGTAATATTTAGCAAGACAAAGAATAATGGCTATTTTCATTAATTCTGAGGGCTGCAATGCTATGAAGTATAAATCCATCCACCTTTGAGATCCAGAAACAGAGATACCAAAGAAAGAAACCCAAATTAAAAGTAGTAAAATAATTAAATAAAATAAATAAGCACTTATATGCCAAAGTTTGATATTTATAAAAGCTATTACTAACATCATAAAAAAGAAAACTGCGATTTTAATAAAGTGGCTTTTAGTATGATACAGAATTTGACCGCCATCTGTAGAATACATTACAAATAAACTAATTACTGATAATAAAAGAATACTAATTAATAATATATAGTCTAAATTTCTAATTTTTTGTAAAAAAGTTACTTCAGAATTTAATCTTCTATGTTGAAACATCTAAATATACGTTTTTTTTAAGTTTTTATTTTCTTTTCTTAATTGATGACGATCAATTAATAATTTAAACAATTTAGTGGCCATCGGTGCTGCAGTTGTACTACCTGAGCCACCATGCTCAACGATAATACTAAGAGCATAATCAGGATTTTTATAAGGACCAAAAGCAACGTATAATGCATGATCTCTATCATTATAAGGTATTTGACTTGTTTTTAAATCAAGCTCTCGTTCTCTTTTACTAATTCGCTTAACTTGTGCAGTTCCTGTTTTACCAGCAAATTGATATTTGGGATCATCTATTCTAGATTTATAAGAAGTTCCCATTATTTCATTTGTGGAACTAAACATTGCCTGTTTAATAATCTTTATATTTCTAGGATCCTTAAATAAAGATGTATAGATACCTCTGTTTAATTTGTTCTTTTTTATTACTTCTTTTATTTGCTCTGTTGTTAGCTGATTATCATCAGTAAGAATTTTTGGTTTTATCTTATATCCTCCGTTTGCAATTTGAGCTGTCATTAAACATAATTGTATTGGTGTCGTTTGTGTATATCCTTGGCCAATCCCAGTAATTAAAGTTTCACCTAAGACCCAACCTTTTCCAAGATTATTAAGTTTCCAATTAGTATTTGGAAATTGACCTGATTTTTCATTTTCAAAATAATCTCCTAATACCTTTTTTCCTAAACCATATTTGTCTGCAGTAATTTTCAATCTATCAACACCAAGTTTTCTAGCAACTTCATAAAAATAACAATCACAAGATTGCTTCATAGCTTCTTTAAGGTTTACATAGCCATGACCTTTTTCTTTCCAACAATGAAAAGTTTGTTCATACAATTCTATTTTACCCGTGCATTTCACCTTGAAATCTGGATCGACAATATTATTTTCTAAAGCGGATAGTGCTACAATGGGTTTTATAGTAGATCCGGGCGAATACAGACCAGATAAAGTTTTGTTAATTAATGGTTTTAAGGGATTATTTCTTATTAATTGCCACTCATCTTGACTTATACCAAATAGAAATAAATTAGGATCATATGAAGGAGATGAGTACATAGCTATTATTTCTCCTGAGTAAATATCCATCACACTGATTGATCCAGCTTTATCTTTTAACAAATTAGCACACAATTTTTGAACTTCTGTATCAAGTGTAAGACGAACTTTTGAACCTTTTCTTCCTTTTTGATATTCTAATTGGTTAATTCTTTTGCCATAGGCATTAACTTCATACCTTTGAATATCGTTAGTTCCTATTAAATCATTTTCTAATGTTTTTTCTAAACCTAACTTTCCAACTTTTATACCAGGCACAAATCTTTCTTTTATAATTTCATTTTCTAAAATATCCTCTTCATTTGGTTGACTAACATAACCTAAAACATGTGTATAAATTTCATCAAAAGGATAATTTCTTGAAATAGTCATAATTGGTTTTACTCCAACAAGTTCATATAAGTAATTATTAATTTTTAAAAATTCACTCCATGAAAGATTTTCTGAAATAATTAGACTTTCCCAAGGTTTTAATTGATCTTTTTTTTTTTTAATTTTTTCAATCCTTTTATTGGATAAATTTAAGATAACCTGAAGTCTTGATAATAAATAATTAAAATTTTCAACTTGTTCTGGTATCACATGGAGTTGATAAACCTTTAAATTTCCCGCAACTATATTTCCAAAATAATCAATAATATTGCCTCTTGTCGGTGGTAGTTTCCATTCTCTTATTCTATTTTTATCGGATAATGTTAAATATTTTTTATTATCATTTATTTGTAATGTAAATAAACGACCAATTAAAATTGAAAGAACAATTAATTTTGCAGCACCTACAATGAACATTCTTCTGTTCATAATATCTGATTTCCTAATTGAAGAATTTCCTCTAATCATTTTTTCTTATTCTAATATTTTTTTCTAATTTATTAAATATTACCAAAAATATTGGATAAAATAAGAAAGTAAAACCCGTGTTAACAAAGTATTTTGTATAATTTACACTAATAGAAAATATTAAATCTAAAAAAATTACCTCAATAGAATTTACAAGTAACAATGTAAATAAAAATGTAATCCAATCATTTATAAAGTTTGGGGATAAGGTTATATTCCTTAAGTATGCTGTAACTATACAAATTAATAAATAACAAAAACTACTTAAACCCATTGGTATTCCAATGACAACATCATTAATCAATCCAGCTATGAATATTATGCCATAAGTTAAGTATATTGGGTTTTTTAAAGTCCAATAAAAGATTAAAATATGTACAAAATTAAAAGAAAAATATTCAATATTTAAATAATTTAAATCAAATTCATTTAAAACAGAAAATAATAAGATTAAAGCAGGTAAATAGAATTGTATTGATTTTATAAATGAGTTTTTTTGCAAAGATGGCATTAATTCTTACCCCCCATCATATAAGAAACAATCTTAACGTAATCTAGTTGTTTAAAATCAGAAAAGAAATCTATAAAATTATTTTCTCCTTCTTCATATTTTAATTTACCAACGGGAAGACCTGGTTTAAATAAGCCTCCTTGTCCAGAGGTATAAATGATAACATCTCCTTTCATTAAATCTCTATATTCCTCTTTTGTGTACTCAATTTTTCCATAATTTTGACCTGTTCCAGATAAAACAGCATGCATATCAAAGGGTTCTAGCAATACCGGAATTTTACTGTTTAAGTCTGATAAAAGGAGTGCTCTTGAGTTAGAATAATTTACTTCAATAATTTTTCCAACTAGATAGCTTTCATCTACAATCGCCATACCAATCTTTACTTTGTCTCTCGATCCTTTGTTTAAAATTATAGATTTTAAATAAGGACTATCATTATCAGCTAAAACTTTTGCATATATATCTGTGGATTGAATACTTTCGTCAATTAGTTGTCTCAATCTTTTATTTTCAAGAGTTAGAAAGTCATTTGATAATTTTTCCTCTTTTAAGCTTCTCAATAAAGTTTCATTATTTTTGAATTTTTCATAAAGAGATATATGTTCCGAAATTCTATAATAAGATTTGATAACATAATTTTCTGGAATAGATGTAATATAAGTAAATCGATATACAAACTCATTAATTCCTATTTTAGTATATTTTATTATCTTGAAATTTAAACTTCCTAGGACAATAATAATTAATGAAAGTAATATTAAAGTAAGTAATGAAAATTTTTGTTTATTACTTTTTTTTAAAAATGCAGATCTAACAGCTATTACAAAATCATCTCTGCTTTCAGCCATTGATACTAATATTCTGATAACATAGTAGAAAAAGTTTCTTCTTGTTCTAAAGCTTTACCAGTTCCTACTGCAACACATGACAGTGGATCGTCAGCAACATGAACCGGTAAACCTGTTTCTCTCGAAAATCTTTTGTCAATATTATTCAGCAATGCTCCTCCACCGGTTAGCGTAAGACCCATATCAACTAAGTCTGCTGATAATTCTGGAGGAGTGTTTTCTAAAGCATCTTTAATTGCATTTACCATTTCTCTCAAAATATCATTTAGCGCCTCAGCGGTGTCTTCCTCAGTTATATTTACTTCTTTTGGTGTACCAGATCTTAAATCTCTACCCTTCACGGCATAAATATTTTTATTTGTTGCTATGGCAGTTCCAATTTCTTTTTTTATTTTCTCTGCAGTACTATCACCAATCATCAAATTATATTCTTTTCTCATATAATTAACTAATGCTGTATCCATTGCATCACCCGCAACTCTTAAAGATCTTGAATAAACTAATCCACCTAAAGACATAACTGCAATCTCTGTAGTGCCCCCACCGATATCAATAACCATTGAGCCTGTAGCTTCGGAAATAGGCAGGCCAGCACCTATAGCAGCTGCGATTGGTTCTTCAATTAACTGAACTCTTCTAGCGCCTGCTGCAAGAGCGCTATCTTGAATAGCCTTTCTCTCTACTGGAGTTGATCCAGTTGGTACACAAATTAAAATTCTTGGATTAGCGAACGTACTACCTTTATGAACTTTTTTAATGAAATGTTTAATCATTTCTTCTGTAACAATAAAATCGGCTATGACACCATCTCTAAGAGGTCTTATAGCACTAATATTTCCAGGTGTTCTTCCCAACATTGTTTTTGCCTCATCTCCAACTGCCAATACTTGTTTTTTTCCAGATTGATCGACTATTGCTACAACTGATGGTTCGTTTAGAACTACACCTTGGCCTTTAACTACAACTAAAGTGTTCGCTGTACCTAAGTCAATAGCCATATCCTGGCTCCAAATTTTTTTAATGTTTGAAAATACTCCCATAATTTAAATTCCTCTCACTTTTTCGTTATTTTGCTCTGTTGGAGCAGTTTTCTGTCTTTTAATTATCATTTTATTTAATGCACTTAAATATGCATTGGCAGATGCTACTAATGTGTCAGTATCAGCAGCTTGACCTACAGTAGTTTTACCTTCTTCTTCTATTCGTACACTTACAGTCGCTTGGGCATCTGTTCCCTCTGTAACTGCATGAACTTGATATAACAAAAGTTTAACATCGTGTGGATACAAAACTTTAATACAATTGAATATTGAGTCTACTGGTCCATCCCCGGTTTCGGTAGTTTTTTTTATCTCTCCATAAACATCAAGAATCATCTCTGCTCTTTGAGGTTCCCCAGTTCCTGCAAACACTTTTAATGATTTTAAGTTTATAACATTTTTTTCAAGAACCATGCTGTCATCAACTAAAGCAGCTATATCATCATCGTAAACATGTTTTTTTTTATCTGCTAATATTTTAAATTTACCAAACGCAGTCTGAATAACGTCATCAGTAATATCTACATATCCTAGATCAGATAATTTTTCTTTAAACGCGTGTCTTCCAGAATGTTTTCCCATAATTAAGGACGTTTTTTTAACACCTACACTCTCAGGTGTCATAATTTCATAAGTCTCTCGATTTTTAAGCATTCCATCTTGATGAATACCGGCTTCATGGGCAAATGCATTTTTTCCAACTATAGCTTTATTAAATTGTACTGGGAAAGTTGCGTTAGATACAACTTTTGAAGCTTTACTTAATAATTCAGTATTAATTCCAGTTTTATAAGGCATTAAATCATTTCTTGTTCTAATTGCCATTACAATTTCTTCTAAAGCTGCATTACCTGCTCTTTCACCAATTCCATTAATAGTACATTCTACTTGTCTTGCTCCTGCTTCAACACCAGCCAAAGAATTTGCTACAGCTAATCCTAAATCATTATGACAGTGTACTGACAAAATAGCTTTATCTATGTTAGGAACTTTATTCTTTAATGTTTTTATAATTTTAGTAAATTCCGATGGAGTTGTATAACCTACAGTATCTGGAATATTAATTGTTTTTGCGCCACAACTAATTGCTAGCTCAACTGTTTTACACATGTAATCCATATCTGTTCTAGTTCCATCCTCACAGGACCATTCTACATCATCTGTATAATTTCTAGCATGAGAAACATGCTCTTTAATGCTCTCATAAACTTGTTCTGAAGTTTTATTCAATTTATGCTTCATATGTAGTGGGCTTGTTGAAATAAATGTATGTATCCTAAACCTTGGTGCGCCTTTTAAAGCCTCATAGCAAGCATCAATATCTTTTTTTGAATGTCTTGAAAGACCAGCAGGGATAGAATTCTTTAAAATTTTACTTATTTCTTTTACAGACTCAAAATCTCCTGGTGACGCAATTGGAAATCCAGCTTCTATTATATCTATTCCTAATTCATCAAAAATTCTTGCAATTTGAATTTTTTCTTCAAGACTCATTGAAGCACCAGGAGATTGCTCACCATCACGCATAGTTGTATCAAATATAAATATTTTTTCTTTATCGCTCATAGCTAATTTTATGAAACCTTATAATACAATCTATAATAGAGAATGCAAAATAATTAGTTAAATTTCAATTATTTTAGGGCCATTTTAGGGTTTGTTTGAACTAGCGATAAATAGACTCTATTTTAGGCATTAAATGTAAAAGTTCTTTTGTGTAAACATGTTTAGGTTTTAAAAATAATTCTTCTGTATTAGAAATCTCACACAACTTACCATCTCTCAGCACACCTATCCTATCACACATTTGCCTTACGACTGGAAGATCATGACTTATAAAGAGTATTGTTAAATTAAGTTGTTCTTGAAGATCTTTTAATAAATTTAATATTTGAGCTTGAATACTTACATCTAAAGCAGATGTTGGTTCATCACAAACAAGAAGTCTTGGTTGAGTTGCTAAAGCTCTGGCTATTGATATTCTTTGTCTTTGCCCTCCAGAAAATTCATGCGGATAACGTTCTGCTGATTTTTGACTGAGTTCAACAGACTCTAATAAATCAAAAATGTAATTTTCTAGTTCTTTTTTGTTTATACTTGGGTTGTGAAGTTTTATTGGTTCTGAAACTATATCTCTAACTTTTAATCTTCCATTTAAAGAAGAGTAAGGATCTTGAAAAATCATTTGAATTTGTTTTCTGAATTTCATCATTTCAGAATTTCGTTTTATTTTCGTGATACAAACATTGTCAAATAAAATATTACCTGAGCTTGGCTTAAATAAATTAACTATAATTTTTGCTATTGTAGACTTTCCACTTCCACTTTCGCCAACTAATCCAAAGGACTCTCCTTCTTTAATATTAAAAGATACATCATTAACTGCCATTACTGAATCTTTTATACTTTCTGTAAAAAAATTATCATCAAAATTTTTACTCAAATTTTGCACTTCAACTAAATTTCGATCAGAAATTTTTTGTTTGGTCCATCTATTTAAAATTTTGAAATTATTTTTGGTATTATCTTTATTTTTTTTTTCGATAATTATAAACCTAGAAATTTTCTTATTTGTTGGAGGAACAGAGCTAACTAAACTTTTAGTATAAATTTCTTTAGGTTTTGTTAAAATTTCTTTTGTTGGTCCAATTTCAACAAGGTTGCCATTCTTCATAACCGCTACTCTATCTGCGGTTTCTGCTATTACCCCCATATCATGAGTAATTAAAATTACTGCTAGATTTCTTTCTTTGGTTAAACTTTTAATTAAATCTAGAATTTGTGATTGTATAGAAACATCTAAAGCTGTTGTTGGCTCATCTGCAATTAGAAGTTCAGGCTCACAACATAATGCAAGAGAAATTACTACTCTTTGCCTCATTCCACCTGAAAATTGATGAGGATAATTATCAAATCTCTTTTCTGCATCTTTAATTCCAACTTCTTTTAATAAATCAATTGATTTTTTTTTTGCTTCATCTTTGGTTAAATTTAGGTGGATTTGAATTGTTTCTATTAATTGTTCACCGATTGTTAGTATGGGATTTAATGATGTTTGTGGATCTTGAAATATTAAACCAATTTTTTTTCCTCTATATTTTGTAATATTTTGAGGATCTTGATGAATATCAATATCACCAAGTATTATAGATCCATTTGAAACTTTTCCTGGTTCATCAATTAAATTTATTATTGCATTTCCTACTGTACTTTTTCCAGAGCCAGACTCGCCAACTAATCCTAATATCTCACCTTTTTTCACCTCAATATTTACATTTTTTGCAGCATAAACTGTTTCTTTTCGCATTTGATAATCAACACTTAAATCTTTTATTTTTAAAAAG
>CACKKY010000021.1 GCA_902600855.1 uncultured Pelagibacteraceae bacterium
CGAGTCATTAAAATTAGCTGTCAAAAGAATGTTACCTGGTGGCGTTTTGGGTAGAAAACAATTAACTAAATTAAAAATTTATAAAGGAAATGATCATCCTCACTCTGCACAAAATCCACAAATTATTGATCTAGCTAAACTAAACAGCAAGAATATTTCTAGAAGTTAATATGGAAAATACTCAATCAACAAATAAAACTTCAAAATTAAAATTAGATTTTAAAGACAGCAAATATGCAACTGGTAGAAGGAAGACTTCAATAGCAAAAGTTTGGTTGAAAAAAGGAACTGGAAAGATTTACGTTAATGGTAAATTATATAATGATTATTTTGCAGATGAAACTCATAAAATGCAAATTACACGACCATTTGAAATAATTAATCAGTCAACTGATTTCGATGTAAGATGTAGTGTCAAAGGTGGAGGTCCTACTGGTCAAGCAGGTGCTATGGTTCATGGTATATCTAAAGCATTAGTAATGTTTGATGAAAATCTTAAAGCAACACTAAAAACAGAAAAACTTACTACCAGAGACTCAAGAGCTGTTGAGAGAAAAAAACCTGGTAGAAGAAAAGCTAGAAGAAGCTTTCAATTTTCTAAAAGATAATTTTTTTTTAATTTTAAACTGTTATAATATAAAATGCATAAGATAAATGTATTAGTAGCTGGATCGACTGGATACATAGGTATCCAATTAATCAAGTTATTAGTAAATCATAAGTATATAAATTTAAAGTATTTATGTGGAAATACATCTGTAGGAAAAAAAATTTCCAGTTATGATAAATCTTTATCAAATTTAAGATTACCTAAAATCATCAAATATAATAAAAATTTAATAAAAGATATTGATGTTATATTCACTGCATTACCAAATGGTGAAGCTCAAGACATTTCTAAAAATTTAACAAATGATAAAGTATTAATTGATCTTGCAGCAGATTTTAGATTAGAAAAAAGTTCAGATTATCTAAAATGGTATAAGCAAAAACATAGAGCAAAAAATTTAATTAATAAAAGTTTGTATTCTCTTCCAGAAATTAATGGTGAAGATATTAAAGATTATCAAATTATATCATGTCCAGGGTGCTATCCAACATCAATACTTTTACCCTTAATACCTTTAATAAAAAAAAGATTAATTAAAACAAAAAATATTGTTATTGATTCTAAATCTGGATATTCTGGTGCAGGTAGAGGCGTTCATAAAAAATATAAAAATAAAAATCTTTATGAGTCTTTGAGCGCATATGGAGTT
Organism: uncultured Pelagibacteraceae bacterium; assembly: GCA_902600855.1. GTDB lineage: Bacteria > Pseudomonadota > Alphaproteobacteria > Pelagibacterales > Pelagibacteraceae > Pelagibacter. Next base: position 1,260 of record CACKKY010000021.1, read on the forward strand.
GGATTTCATAGACACAATTCTGAAATCCAACAAATGTTAAGCAAATATTCAAAAAATAAAATAGATTTTAATTTTACTCCACATTTAACACCAATGTTTAGAGGAATATTAAGTACAATTTATGTTGATCTTAATAAAGGTTCAAGTCAATCAAAAACGATCAATGGATTAATGAATTATTATAAAAAACATAATTTTATTAAAATATTAAATAAAAATAATTTAATTAGTACTAATGATATAATAAATACTAATATGTGTTTAATATCGATTTGTAAAACTAAATATAAAGACAAAATAATTATACTTTCTGCAATTGATAATTTGATAAAAGGTGGTGCAGGTCAGGCTATTCAAAATTTTAACATAAAGTTTAATTTTCCAATAATGACAGGTTTACAATGAAAAAAATATTTTTTTTTCTAAGTATATTATTTTTAAATAACTGTTCTTTAGATAAAGATTCTAGTTATTGGAATGAAGACAGTATTAAAAATAAAGAAAATCAAAAAAGATTATCAAAAATCTTAAAAAAAACTGATGATATAACGAAAATGACGATAGAAGAATATGAAATTTATATAGATGACTTTACAAAAAAGAGTAAATATCCGGATATTAGTAAATGAAAAAAAATATAAATATAGCTGTCGTAGGTCTTGGTCAAATAGGTATTTATTTATTAAATGAATTAAATATTAAAAAAAAAGAGATAGAACTTAAAACAGGTAAACAAATTAAAGTTATTGCTATTTCTGCAAAAAATAAAAATAAAAAAAGAAGATTTAAAATTAATAAAAAGATTTTCTATAAAGACCCATTAAAAATATTTAAAAATGAAAAGTTAGATATTTTATTTGAAGCAATTGGAATATCTGATGGTATTTCAAAAAAAGTAGTTGAAACCGCTCTAAGAAATAAAATACACGTAATTACACCAAATAAAGCATTAATTTCTAAGCATGGAAATTATTTAGCTAAATTGGCTGAAAGAAATAGAGTTAATTTAGAATTTGAAGCCTCAGTGGCTGGCGGTATTCCTATATTAAGGTCTATTAAAGAAGGATTGGCAACTAATAAAATTAATAAAGTCTACGGAATATTAAATGGAACATCAAATTATATTCTTTCAGAAATGGAAAATTTAAATGATAGTTTTTCAAATGTATTAAAAAAAGCTCAGGAATTAGGCTATGCTGAACCTGGTAATCCAAAGTTAGATTTAAATGGCTTTGATGCATTTGCTAAAGTAAGAATTTTATCTTCTTTAGCGTTTAATACAAAAATTTCAAAACAAAAATGTTTAATGGAAGGTATTGAAAATATTGAACTTAAAGACATAGAAATCGCTAATCAATTAAATCTTAGAATTAAACTTTTAGGAATATCTGAATTAAAAAATAACCAATTATTTGAGACCGTGCATCCATGTTTAGTAAGTAAAAAATCTTATATTGGTAATGTAAATGGAGTGATGAACGCAGTTATTCTTGAGGGCAAACCTGTTGGCGAAAGTGTCTTACAAGGGGAGGGAGCTGGTCCAGGACCAACATCATCCTCTTTATTATCAGATCTTTTATCTATATTAAGAGGAAATATAAAAAAGCCATTTGGTGTATCTATCTCTAAACTAAAATCAATTAAACATTATAATGTAAATAAGTATGTAAATTCTTTGTACTTGAGGTTTGAAGTAAAAGATAAACCAGGTGTGTTATCTAAAATAACTAATAGATTAGCTAAATTTAAAATTTCAATAAAACAATTAATTCAAACACCAGACAAAAAGAATAATAAGGCCACAATAGTAATTATTACACACAAGACAAATGAACAAAATTCAAATAATTGTCTATCAATATTTAAAAAAGATAAGAATATTCTTAAATCTCCCAAATTGATTAGACTTTATAATTAATGGAAATATATCAAAAATTATTTGAGGTTTTGTTTCCTGTCTTCTTTGTTGTTGGCATAGGTTATTATTTAGGAAAAAAAAATCCAAAAATTGATACTACATTTATAACTGATTTTGCAGCTAATGTTGGAACACCTGCAATGATCATTTATGCATTAAACTCAACAGGCACTACATTTGAACTATTTAAGAATTATTTTTGGTATTATCTAATAGCTATAATTTTTTTTGGAATAATTGGAGTGATTTTTTTATTTTTTTTAAACACTAAAGATATCATTCGTGAATTACCACCATTTATTATGCCAAATACAGGAAATATGGGTTTACCAATATGTTTATTTGCTTATGGATCTCAAGGATTGGGAGTCGCTGCAGCTATCTCAGCGTTAATTATATTAAGTCATTTTACACTAGGCGTATTTCTTGCAGCTAGAAAATTTAACATTAATGTTATACTTAAGAGTCCTGCTTTCTATACAATAATAGTTTCTGTTTCCTTATTATATTACGATATTAAAACCCCAATATTTATTGAAAACACAACTTTTTTATTGATGTATGCAACTATTTTTTTAATATTAATGTCATTGGGTATAGCTTTAACAAGATTTAGAGTCTTTTCTTTTAAAAAAGCTTTAATATGCTCAATTGGTAGAGTTATTTTAGGTCCTCTAATTGGATTTTTAATAATAAGATATTTTGATCTATCTGGATTTGCAGCTGGTGTTTTGTTAATTCAATGTTCAATGCCTAGTGCAGTTTTAAATTATTTGGTTGCATCAATATATTCACCAAAAAAAATAACTGATAGTGTCGCTAGCACCATTGTTGTTTCTACTGTTATGTCGTTTGTAACCGTTCCAATAGTTGTATTCTTTGCTTTAAAGTACTTCAATTAAATTGTATCAATTGGCTCATGAAAGCCATTATTTTTAGTTTGTTAGGTTGGATGTTTTTACCAGTTATGGATGGTTTTGCTAAATACTTAAGTGCAGATCTTCCTATTTTACAAATAACATGGGCAAGATATTTTTTCACAGTTGCTTTTACTTTACCTATAATGTTCTTTTTTTTTAACAAACAGCTTGTTTGGTCAGATAAACCAAAATTACAAATTTTAAGGGGATTAATATTATTATCTGCTAATATTTGTTTTTTTTATGCTATTTCAGTCATTTCATTAGCCAAGGCTTTAACTTTAGCCTTTATAGCTCCATTAATTGTGACTGCTTTTTCACCTTTATTGCTAGGTGAAAAAGTCGGTTTAAGGCGATGGACAGCAGTGATAATAGGTTTTACAGGGTCATTAATAGTAATTAGACCTGGTTTTGTAGAAATAAATTTAGCAAGCTTATCTGCTTTAGGTACTGGTTTTTTATATGGTTTTTATTTAATAATAACTCGTAAATTAAGCTCTTCTGATAACCCTTTGTTAACACTTTTAATTACCGGTGCAGTAGGGGCCGCTTTAGTATCATTAGTAATCCCATTCTATTGGGTCAAGCCAACATTTAATCAATGGACTTTAATGGCTGGTATTGGTATTTTTGCTTGTATTGGCCATATCTTTCTAATTTTGTCTTTAAAATATGCAGATGCATCTAAATTAGCTCCTTTAGGCTATACTGAGATAATACCTAATGTTATGATAGGTTATTATTTCTTTAATGAATTACCAGACTATTGGACATATTTAGGATTGTTAATTATTATTTTAAGTGGACTTTATATTTCATGGCGCCAATATTTACTAGATAGACATAAAATAGTATAAATTTGTTTACTATTATATTAAGTAATAGATTAATAATATATTATAAATAACTGTAATTATTAAATTTTTTACTCATAAAAAAATATTTAATATACTATATTTTAAATGAATTCTTAAGTATTAATAGATGTAAAATAGTAACTTTAAAAACAAATTATAAAAAAAAAGTCAATTATTGTTAAAAGTGTTTAAAATCAAGACTTTTAAAGATTTATATTTAAAGATTTAAATTAATTTATAAGATATTTATTAATTAAAGACTGAAAAATATCAAAAATTGATCAAATTTTTATTATTAAAAATGAGTTGAAATCATTGAGAAGTAAAGCAATGCAGTATGAGAATATATGCTTTAAACGCCCAAAGAGCACCTTATTTTAACCAAAGATCGATATGTAGTACAACTGAAGGGTGCATAATACAATTTTTAGGAAAATTCATTAAAAACTACTAAAAGTGTTTATTTACAAGGGTTTTAGAGTGCTTTAATACTAAAAAATGCTATTTAATAAACACTTTTTCAGACTTCAACAGTTGCCTTTTTTTTAAAGTTCCACCATTTCCTGAGTACCCACCAAGGCTTCCATCTGATCTAATAACTCTATGACAGGGTATTTTTGGTGCATATGGGTTTTTACCACATGCATTAGCCACAGCACGGGCTGATTTTGGTCTTTTTATAGCAATTGCAACTTGCTTATAAGTTTTTACTTTTCCTTTTGGTATAGTTTTTAAGTAATTCCAAACTTTTAACTGAAAATTAGTACCATTCATTATGATAATTTGTATTAGTAAGAAAAACCACGTTTTTATGCACTTTTCAGTGCATAAAACTGTAGTTATAGGCACGTCGTTGATTCGCTATCGCCATGCCACCCGCCTCGCGCGTTCAGCGATTCCCCGCGAGACTTTCTGCCCTCTGAATTTGTACCTTACGGCTTTTCTCCAGCTGGCCAGTTAAGGGTTGCCCCTTAATTAAATCCAACTTAACAGCTGTAAAATCTATTTGTATCACTTTTTAGTTGTTTTTTTAAAAATTTAAAATTAATTGTGAATTATGGGGATAAGTTAAACCACCTAAAACCCTCATACATTGCGATGCCATAAATTGAATGTCTTAACATAAATACGATAGATGTTTTAAACGGTTTTCCAGTATTTTTCGCAAATATTCCTTGTCCTGTGAAGGGCAAAAATATCAATAATGGCGCTAAAGTCGTTAGTGCTCCAAAAATAAGCCCAGAAAAATATGACATTTTAATGCCAACATAAATAAAGCCGATATAGTAAATAGCCGCCCAGCATAATGATATAAAATAATGAAAAACCCATCCAAGCAATATTTCATGTTTAAATTCAAGCTTTTCACTAATTTTTGGATTAAAAAAAGTACCATTCCTAAAAATGTAATAGGTCCATCTACCAACAATTCCCCAAGAAGGTTCAGGAACACCTATTTTTTTCAATAAATAACCCAAAATATCTAAAATTATACAAGAAAATATACCCGCAACAAATATGCTTAAAATATCAATCAATATTAACTCAATAAATATTTAAAATAATAAAGCATATTACAAAAAAAATAGCTAAAATAGATAGATAAATGGTTTCTAAACTTTTACCTACTTTTCTGTAGTGTAAATAAGAGAGGATTACGAATGCTATTGATGTTATCAAAAAATATATTGGATCTATAACGCCGTCAATTGTAGCCATAATTAATCTTTTAGTATAAATATATGATTTTTCAAATTAATTATCTTAAATAAACCTATGAATTATTTGATTTTTTTTTGTCTTTGTTTTTATCTTTTTTATTTCTTTTTTTACCGTACATATGTCCAAAGCTTACAGCCATTTTACATCTCTCAATTCTCTTCAATTCGCCCTCATGGCGCAGTTCACATGCCTTTAATTTAGATCTAAATTCTAAAGTTGTTCCCATGTATAGAGCAGCACCAATAATTAAAGATGATATTATGATGGACAGGGGTATTAACAATTCTTTTTTAATTCTCATATAATTATTAATAAAGCTATTGACATTAGAAATCTCTTATTATATTACTAACGATAATTAATGGTTATCAATAGTAATAGATATGAATAATATTATAACAGACATAAAAGCATTACAGGAAGAAACAATTTTAAATTTAAAAAGTTCTAAATCAGACAATACAATAAGGGCTTATAAATCAGATTTTAATGATTTTGGATTATTCTGTGCACAGAATGGTTTTAAATCTTTGCCAACTGAACCTAAAATAGTTTCAATATATTTGACTCACCTTTCAACAAAAGACAATAAAATGAGCACTTTAAAAAGAAGATTAGTGTCAATTGGATTAATACATAAATTGAAAGGACATTATCTTGATACCAAGCATCCATCAATAATTGAAAATATAATGGGTATAAAAAGAAGAAAAGGTAGTGCTCAAAATGGTAAAAAACCATTATTAATCAGTAATTTAAAAAAGATTATTAATGTAATAGATGAATGTAAAAAAGATGAAATCAAAAAATTAAGAGACAGATCAATTATCTTAATAGGGTTTTCAGGAGGTTTTAGAAGAAACGAATTAGTATCATTGAATTTTGATGATCTTGAATTTGTATCAGAAGGTCTAAAAATAATCCTTAGAAAATCAAAAACTGACCAATATGGAGAAGGTTCACTAAAAGGCCTTCCCTATTTTGATAATTCAAATTATTGTCCCGTTATATCTCTTCAGAAATGGTTAAACATATCAAAAATAAAATCAGGACCAGTATTTAGAAGATTTATTAAAGGATCAAAACTATCAGAAAAACGCTTAACTGACCAAACAGTAGCATTACTAATAAAGCAATATTTAGAATTAGCAGGTATAAATAGCAGGAATTTTTCAGGACATAGTTTAAGATCTGGCTTCGCTACTTCGGCTGCGGAGTCAGGAGCAGAAGAGAGAACTATTATGGCAATGACAGGTCATAAATCAGCAGAAATGGTTAGAAGATATATTAAAGAAGCTAATTTATTTAAAAATAACGCATTAAATAAAATTAAGATTTAATTGTATTTTCTCTATAATTATCAATTTTTTTTGAAATAAATTCGTTTGTTAAATAAAAATTTTTCAACGATTTTTTTTGTAATGACTTTCTCAAATTAGTATTTGAAATAAGTTTATCAATAGCATTAAAAAGAGTTTTCTCATTAAGCTTGTTAATAATTAATGGATTTGTAACGGCTTCTTTAAGACCACCTTTATTGGTTATAATAACTGCACATCCTCTACTTGATGCCTCCAGGGCAATTCGTCCAAATGGCTCTTCCCATCTTGAACAAACTACACAAATACTAGAATTTGAGAGTTCATTTAAAGTAAATTTATGATCTTTAAAACCATGTATATTAAGATTTTTATGTTTAAATATTAATCTTTCTCTAGGCTCATCACCAATAACAGATGAAACCCAATTGTTGTATTTGTCTAGAATCTTCAATATTGAATTACCAAATACGTCGTATCCTTTTGACTTATTTAATCTACCAACAAAAACTATCTTATTTTTCTTTTTATTTAATGATATTTTAACTTTATTTGTTGATTGATTTATAACTTCTAGTTTATTTTTTTGGAGCTTAGTCAAATTTAAATTTTTTAAAAATCTTTTTTTAGTCCAATTACTATTAAAGATAATTTTTTTAGTTTTATTTAATAAATTAATTCTTTGTGTAATTGTTTTAGAATCCTCCATATCTATGGGATCATTATGAAAAAATAAAACAAGATTATTAAAAAATTTTGATAAAGAATCTATATATTTAGGCCTATTATGAATCTCAATTAAATCAGATTTATTTTTGAGCTCTTTTTTAATAAAAGCATCTAAATAAGATTTAGTAAAACTTTTAAAAAATGTTTTATTTATATTGAGATTGATATAATTATTATTTAATTTTTTTTTATATTTAGTATTACCATAGATTGTAATTTTTTTTTTATATTTACTTTTTAAAATTATACCATTTAGAAATATAGATATTGCACCAGGGTATAAAGGCGAAAAATTTTCTTTATAGGGTAGTAATATTGAAATTTTCATTTTTCATTATATTTTTTCTTTTCTTTTTATCATTTTTTAATTTGTATTCATAAGACATAGCTTCATTTTTAGTTTTGAAATATCTTTTGTATATAACAATCCATTTATATCCTTTTGTAGATTTAGCACCTTTATTTGAATTATGCTTTAATAGTCGATTATTTACATTGTTGGTGTATCCAACGTAAGATTTTATCTTGCCTGGGGATACAGATTTAAGCATATAGACGTAAAAAGCCATAAAATGGCGGTCCCTGGGGGAATCGAACCCCCCTTTGCAGGATGAAAACCAGCTGTCCTAACCGATAGACGAAGGGACCGTGGAAGATCTTTTATTTTAAAAGCTTCTATATATCAAGTCTAATTAATTTATATAAAGACATCTTTTATATTCAATTGTAGTCTTTTTTTGTTGTTATAGATATTAAGATTAATCTGTGCAGTGAGATTAATATCTTTTTTATACGAAAGTAAGTAATTTCCGATTTCAGTATTTACGGAGTTAAAGCAAATTGAATTAACTGAAGGACCTAAATTTGGTTTAAGAATTGCGTTAATATGCCTATTATTTATTACATTTGATTTAATAATTCTTAATTTCTTAAAAAGAAATATTGGTAATTGATTACCATTTCCAAAAGGTTGAAGTTTATAAATTTCACTAGCAAAATTTAAATTTATTGCAGTGTTAGACAATTCTTCTTCGTAATTAAAAGAAGAAATTAATTTAGATGTTTTCTCTGAATAATCTGTTTGAATAAATTTTTCTAAAAAACTTATATTTTTTTCTTTGATAACGAAACCAGCTGCTAAATTATGTCCACCCCCTTTTTCTATTATCTTTTTATCACATAATTTCTTAATTAAACTCCCTATATTATAATTACTAGTAGATCTTGCAGAACCCTTATAAACATTATTAGATCTTGTTATTACAATAGAAGGTTTACCAAAATAATCCTTAAGTCTAGAAGCAATTATTCCAATTAAACCTTCTTTAATATTTTTATTTAAATAAATTATTACATTTTTATTTTCTTTACCAATTTTTCTAAAATCAATTTCATCCAAAATTTTTTTTTCTATATCTTTTCTTTTATTATTAAGTTTAATTAAAATTTCAGAATTTTTTCTGACTAACTCCGTACTGTCAGATATTAACAATTCTGATGATAAAATTGATTTTCCTAACCTTCCAGAGGAATTTATTATGGGACCAATCAAATATCCTAAATCATTTATTGTTAATTTATCTTTTTTATTATGTAATTGAAATAATATATTAAAAGGAATATTTTTTTTTATTTCAAATTCTTTTAATGTATTAATAGCAATAATCCTATTCAATTTTCTCAAAGGCATAACATCACAAACTGTTGCAAGTAAAACATAAATTAAAAAATCAGATAATTTATATTGAAATTTATTCTTTTTAATAACAATATCTAATAGAAAATAAGTTAACGTTGTTGAACACAAATAATCATATTCACGATAGTCATTATTTTTTTTTGGGTTTATAATAACGTCAGATTTGGGATATGGTTTGTTTATCTCATGATGATCAATTATTATTGATTTAATCTTGTTATCATTTAGAAATGAGACTGCTTCATTTGAAGTAGAACCACAATCCACCATTATTACTAATTGAGGTTGTTTTAAAATTAATCTTTTGAATATTTCTTTAGAGGCGCCATAACCATCTTTTTCTCTATCAGGTATGTAATAAAAATGTGGATGTTTAATAAATTTAAAAAAACGAACTAATAAGGATGTTGATGAACAACCGTCGACATCATAATCTCCTAAAATACATATTTTTTCTTTATTTTTTATTGAATTTGTTAAAATTTTAAAAGCTAATATGTAATCTTTATTATTTAAAAATTTGTTCGTTATTTCTAGATCATTATAAATATTGAATATTTCTGTTTTATTAAATTTTCTTGAAACAATTAACTTAGCTAGAATTTCACTAAATCCAAAATCTTGCTTTATTTTATCTACAGAGTTTTTATTAATTATCTTTTCTGTCCATTTTTTTCCAGAAACGGATATCATTCATCTATTGAATTAACTAATTTTACAATTTTTTTATAATTTGAACTCTTATGTGTAATTAAAGTTTCAGAAACATAAGTGTTATTATCTATACTTATACCATTTAATATATCATTACTGGTAATACCTGTTGCACAAAAGAGTGAGTCCCCTTTTACAATTTCGTTAATTTCATATTTCTTATTCAAATCTTGTATTCCCATTAAATTAGCTTCTTTGATATCTTTCTCATTATCAAAAATAAATCTTCCTTGAAAATGACAATTGTAAGCATCCAAAGCACATGCGGCTAAAACTCCCTCTGGCCCACCTCCTATTCCTAAAAAAATGTCTACATCATATTTTGGATCTGAAACATAAAGTGCTCCCAAAACATCACCATCTGTAATTAATTTAATTTTAACATTCAATTCTTTTAACTTATCAATAATTTTTTTATGTCTCGGTCTGTCCAATATACAAACAGAAATTGTCGAAATATCTCTATTATGAAAATCTGAAAAATTTTTTATATTTTTTTCTAATGAATTATCTAAATCGACAACACCTTTATCTATTTTAGCAGTTGCAATTTTATCCATATAGGTTTCAGGAGCATTGAAAAGATTTCCTTTTTCACCAATAGCTAAAACAGTTATTCCACCTGGTAAATTATTAGCAACAAAATTAGTTCCCTCAACTGGATCAACAGCTATATCAAAATTTGGTCCATTTTTGGTACCTAAAATTTCACCGGTATATAATAAAGGAGCTTCATCTAAAGAACCTTCACCAATAACAACTTCTCCAGTCATATTGATTTTATTTAATTCTGTTCGCATTGCATCAACTGCTGCTTGGTCAGCAGCTATTTTATTGTTTTTACCTACTAAATAAGATGCTTCAAGAGCTGCTTTTGAAGTTACTGAAATAAACTGTTCAATAAATTGTTTATCAATTGTCATTAAATAGTTTCTTCAATAATTTCATCTTTGTTAATTTTTGATTCGAATTCTCTTAAACGTTTATAAACACTAGCTAATTCAATTATAGTAGGCCAAGCTTTTAGTATATATTGCATTGAGCCCTCTACTCTACCAAAAGCTCTTATAATTTGTTGCATTACACCAAGTGTTACAGCGCCTGCTACTATTGCAGGAGCTAAAAAAACATATGCTGATAATACATTTGCCTGTAAATAAGCAATTCTTCCAATATTAAAATATAAATATCTTATATAACTTAGATAATGAATTTGTCTTACTCCTTCAAATAGTTCATTTAGTGATTTAGGCCTAATTGAACCATCATCTTCAGCAACAACTAATATTTTTCTATAAGCAGCCTCTTTTTTTTGAAGATCATACTCAACTCCAACAAGACGTAAAATCAATCCTAATCCTATTAAAAAAATTGTTCCTCCTATA
>CACKKY010000022.1 GCA_902600855.1 uncultured Pelagibacteraceae bacterium
TCCAGATCTGTTCATAGATTTTGCAGCCATAATTCCAAGTATAGTCACAGAAGCGCCAACTATTCCTGTTGCTGCAGCAAAAATTACGGACACAAATAAAACTGCATAATAAAGCGATCCTTTAACTTTAGCTAACATTAGCTGGAAAGCAGAAAATAATCTTTCCATAAGACCAGCTTGTTCCATCATTATTCCCATAAAAACAAAGAGTGGAACTGCAGCTAGAGTTTGTTCAGTCATAACCATTGAGAATTGGAGAGTCATTAAATAAAAAACTAGCTTTCCAAATCCTAAATAACCAAACACAAATCCTAAAAATATTAATGTAAATGAAATTGGAAATCCTACAAAGATAGCAAACAACATTACTCCAACTAAAATAAATCCTAAAATTGCAGGATCCATAAGTTCAGCTATCATTTTCTCTCTCCTGGCCACTGGCCTTTTTTTGCAGCCCAATAACTTTTAAGTAATTCAGAGACTCCTTGAATTAATAAAAAAATAATTCCAATAAGTAAGCAGGTCTTAATAGGCCACATGTATGGCATCCAAGTAGTATCCATACCTCTTTCACCTCTTTGAATAGACTCTCCAACATATCCAATTGTCATGTAAAGAAACACAATCAGTCCTGGAAAATAAAATAAAAGATATAACCAAAAATCAATTACACCCTGAGTTTTAGTTTTAAAATTTCGATATAAAAAATCAGCTCTAATATGAACTCCTCTAGAAAGGGCATATCCCGCTCCTAACATAAATAAAGCCCCGTATAAAAAACGACTTATGTCATACGCCCAAATAGTAGGTGCGTGAAATAATTTTCTTGCTAAAACTTCGTATGTCATTGCAAATATTAAAGGAATTAGTATCCAACAAACTATATTTCCAACCCATTTACTAAATAAGTCTATTTTAATAATACTTTGAGCCATCCAAAATGGCATTTCTTTTGGCATTTTACCTGAACTGCCTCGCCTTTCGGCAATCATTTCATCTGAAATATCTAATTTTGATGGTTCCTCAGGCATAAATTAAGTTATAAAAAGTTAGAGCGGACTTTAAAGTCCGCTCTAATTAAATCAAGATTAATTACTGATTATTTTAATGTTGCTGCGTGAGCCATTCCTAGCTTGGCATTAGACATTTGAGCCCCACTCCAGAATGGAACAGCAATGTCTGCAAAGTTTTTCATAGAAGTATATACTTCATTGAAAAATGCATTTTCAGCAGCGTTCTTGTTTAAAGAAGCTTTAGCAGCAGCCATATATTCTGTGAAATAATCAGAGGGTGTATCTTCTAAAATTACACCATGCTTTGTAGTAAGCTCTCTTAAAGCTTTACCATTTTCATAGATTCTGTAACTTAGAGATTTTGCTAGAGATGCATTAGCCGCAACTTCTAGAGACTTTTTCTCATGATCACTCATAGCATTATATGTTTTTCCAGTAATATAAAAGTCAGCATTTACGACTACTTGGTGTAAACCTTGTAGATAGTAGTGCTTTAGTACTTTTTGAAAACCAAAAGTTAAATCTGGTTTTGGACAACACCATTCTGCAGCATCAATAGTTCCTGCCTCAAGTGCTGGCAGAATATCTCCACCACCCATCGCAACAGATGCTATACCAATGTCTTTATAAGTTTGTCCTGGAATCCCTGGAGGAGTTCTGAATTTATATTTTCTAAAATCCGCCATATCTTTAATTGGTTTTGGAAACCAACCTAAGGCTTCTGGACCAACTGGTTGAATCATAAATCCTTTGATATCTCTTCCCATTTCTTTCCATAGTCTGTCATATAATTCTTTTCCACCACCGTACTGAAACCATGATAAGAATGCAATGTTATCAATACCAACTCCTCCACCTGCAACTGGCGAACCAAATAACATTGCAGCTGGATGATCACCTGACCAATAGTGAGTCCATGCAAATCCGCAATCAATTAATCCTTTATCTACTGCGTCTAGAGTTTCCTTTACTCCAACAACAGCACCAGCAGGTAAAATTTCAAATTTTAAAGAACCACCTGTAAGAGTAGTTACTGTATCAGTAAAATCCTTTAACATTTTAACTTCATCAGCTTTAGTGTTAAGGACAGTTTGACATTTAAGTGTTTTTGCAGCATTAGCACTAGATGTAAAACCAAGCACTAAAGTAATTGCAAATAACATTGAAATGATTTTTTTCATATTATTATCCCTCTTGTTGTTTTTAAAAGCTTAAGTGTCTCAAAATTAAAAATTTTAACAAGAGATAAATCATAAAAAAAAGTCTTTTTTCTTAGCAAATAGTGGAAAAAATCAAATTAACAATTATAAAATACTTAAATTGATGAAAAACTTTGATTATATAATTATTGGAGCTGGATCTGCTGGATGTGTATTAGCAAATAGATTGTCAGAAAATCCAAACCACAGAGTTCTACTTTTAGAAGCTGGTGGAAAAGATAACTACCCATGGATACATATACCTGTTGGTTACTTTAAAACTATGCATAACCCCATAACTGACTGGTGTTATAAAACTGAGCCTGATGAAAGTATGAACAATATATCAATTAGATATCCTAGAGGTAAAACATTGGGTGGTAGCTCGTCAATAAATGGTTTGCTTTATATAAGAGGTCAAAATAGAGATTATGATATTTGGAGACAATTAGGAAATACAGGTTGGGGATGGGATGATGTATTGCCTTATTTTATCAAATCAGAAAATCAAGAGAGAGGTAAAAATCAATTTCATGGAGTTAACGGACCCTTGTCTGTATCAGATCAAAGAATACAAATGCCTCTATTGGATGAATTTCAAAATGCTGCTGAGGAGTTTGGTATACCAAAAACTAAAGATTTTAATACGGGAGATAATCATGGCTGTGGTTATTTTCAGGTAACTGAAAAAGACGGTTTTAGATGTAGTACATCTGTTGGATATTTGAATCCAATTAAAGATAGAAAAAATTTAGAAATAATTACTCATGCTCATGTTAAAAAAATAAACTTTGAGAATAAAACTGCAAAGGAAGTTGAATTTTGGAAAGGTGATGAATTAAAAAAAATTTTAGCAAATAAAGAAATTTTATTATCTTCTGGTGCAATAGGTTCACCTCAAATTTTACAAGTATCAGGTATTGGAAATCCAAATAAATTAAAAAATCTTGGAATTGATATTGTTCATAATTTAAATGGTGTTGGAGAAAACTTACATGATCATTTAATGTTGAGACCTATTTATAAAATCAATGGATTAAAATCATTAAACAAAAAAATAAATAGTTTACTAGGAAATATAATGATTGGACTTGAGTACATATTTAAACGAACAGGACCTATGACTATGGGCGCAAGTCAATTATGCATGTTTGCAAAAAGCGACCCCTCACTTGAATTACCCGATTTACAATGGCACGTACAACCAATGAGTATGGATACATTAGGAGCTACAAAAAATCATAATTTTCACGCGTTTACTCCTACTGTATCAAATATTAAACCTACAAGCAGAGGGTACGTGAGTATTGTAGATAAAGATTCTAGAATTTATGCAAAAATAAAACAAAATTACCTGTCAACTGAAAATGATAGAATGATTGCAGCCAAAGGTTTGAAGTTAACTAGAAAAATTATAATGGAATCTGAAACTTTTAAAAAATATTTACCTGAAGAGTATAGGCCTGGAATAAACATAACTGATGATGAAGAATTAGTAAAAGAAGCTTCAAATTATGCACAAACGATTTTTCATCCAGTAGGTACTTGTAAAATGGGTCAAGATGAAATGTCAGTAGTTGATGAGAAACTTAAAGTAAGAGGAATTAACAATTTAAGGGTTATAGATGCATCTATCATGCCAAATATTACCTCAGGTAATACTAATGCACCAACAATAATGATTGCAGAAAAAGGTGCTGACATGATACTACAGCAATAATGTTTGCTGAATTATTTACTCCAGAACAAATTGCAATTTTAAGTCAAATTATCTTCATTGACCTAGTTCTAGCGGGTGACAACGCAATTATCATTGGAATGGTTGCATCTAGATTTACACGTGAGCAAAGAAAAAAGGTTATACTCTGGGGTATAGGTGGAGCAATTATACTAAGGATAATACTAACTCTGCTTACTGCTTATCTTTTACAAATTACAGGACTAAGGCTTATTGGTGGTTTATTACTTCTTTATATTGTCTATAAGCTATATGTAGATGTAATTAAAGGAGGTGATAAAGAAGAAGAGGATATCAAAATAGATAACTCAAGTTTTTTAAAAGCCATCTGGACTGTACTTTTAGCAGATTTTACAATGAGTTTAGATAATGTATTAGGCGTTGCAGGAGCAGCAGGAGAACACTATGGTTTACTTATATTTGGATTAATACTCTCAATCATTTTGATGGCAACAGCAGCAAACTTAATTTCTGGCTGGATAAAAAAATATAGATGGATAGCCTGGGCAGGATTGTTAGCAATATTAGTTGTTGCAGTTGAGTTGATTTATACTGATATTAAAATATTATTCCTATGATGTATCTTCAAAAAATAGATCTTAGAAATAAATATGCATTAGTAACAGGTGCTGGAAAAGGTCTAGGAAGAGCATGTTCTATTGCATTAGCAGAAGCTGGTGCTTCAGTCATAGCTTTAAGTAGAACTAAATCAGATTTAAACAAATTAGAAAAAGATATAAAAAAAATCAAAGGAAAAATTATTAAAATCACTTGTGATGTTATGGATTATGAGGACTTAAAGCAAAAATTAGAAAAAATTAAAGTGATTGATATTTTGGTAAATAATGCTGGAACTAACATTCCAGAACCTTTTGAAAAAATTCAACAAAAAAGTATGAATTATTTGGTAGATCTTAATCTTAAAGCTGCGTTTAACGTCGCACAACTTGTTGTTAAAAAAATGTTAAAAAATAAAAAAAGATCTGGTTCTATAGTAAATATGTCTTCTCAACTTGGCCATGTGGGCTGTGAAGGTAGAAATATATACAACATGACTAAATTTGGTATTGAGGGATTAACAAAGGGGATGGGCGTTGAATTGGCTAAGAAGAATATAAGAGTAAATACAGTGGCTCCTACCTTTGTGGAAACACCAATGGTTAAAAAATTTTTTAAAAATAAAAGATTTAAAAAATTTGCTATTGGAAAAATTCCAATGGGCAAAGCTGCTAATGAAAGCGATGTTGCAACCGCTGTATGTTTTTTAGCTTCGTCAGCATCTTCAATGATTACAGGCACATCAATAATAATAGATGGCGGATGGACAGCTCAATAACTTATAAGACTTTAATTCTTTTTTTTATTTTTATATTTCCTACAGGAGCAATTGAGTTTCAGGGTAAATTTATGCAAGGCCATTTTATTATTGGAAAAACTGATCCAAAAGCAGAAATTTTAGTAGGAAAAAAACCAGTAAAAGTTTCTGAAGATGGTTTTTTTGTTTTTGGGATAGATAGAGATAGAAAATATGATCTTATGTTTACCAAAAAATTAAATGGTGAAAAAACTATTATAACTAAAAATGTTATTAAGAGAAAATATAACATACAAAGAATAGATGGTCTTGAAGAAAGTAAGGTTACACCTCCAGAATCTGTTTATAAAAGAATTAAAAAAGAAAATAACGCAATTGGTGAAGCAAGAGCAATTAATTCAAATCTACAGTTCTTTAGAGAAAAATTCATAATGCCAGTAAAGGGGATAATAAGTGGAGTATATGGAAGTCAAAGAATTTTAAATGGAAAACCTAAATGGCCACATTATGGTATTGATATTGCTGCTGAACAAGGAACTATGATTAAATCTTCAGCTTCAGGAATTGTTACTTTAGCAGAAGATGATTTATATTATACAGGGGGTACAGTTATAATGGATCATGGTCATGGCATATCCACAATTTATTCCCATTTAGAAAATGTTTTAGTCTCGGTCGGTGAAAAAATAAATCAAGAGGATATAATTGGTACGGTTGGCTCAACAGGAAGATCTACTGGGCCTCATTTAGATTTTAGGGTCAATTGGTTTCAAACTAGACTTGATCCCATGTCTCTATTAAACTAAGAAAAAATATGAAAAAAAATTTAGTAGATATAACTTCAGACAAACTTGTTAAGGCATTTCTAAAAAATAAGATTATATCTTCTATTCCAAATAAATTTTCAAAAAAATTAGAAATAGCAAATAAATTTAGAAGATTATGTGAAAGTAAAATAAATGAACCAGTAATTGGATTTAAAGTTGGTGGTACTGCTTTACCAATGATGAAAAAGTTAAAAGAGAAAGAACCTTTTTACGCATCAATTTATAAAAGAAACTTTTTAAAAAGTGGAAAAAAAGTATTGATTAATAAGGCAACACTCGGAATTGAGCTCGAAGTTTGTTATTTAATTAAAAAAAATTTTTTTAACCTTAAAGGTATAATTACAAAAAAAAATATATCGAGATTTATATCACATATAGCGCCTTGTATTGAAATAGTTGGATATAGACAAAGAAAAAAAGGCATCAAATCATTTGGAGATTTATCGAGTGACTTTGGGGCGAATGTAAAATTTTTGATTGGTAAAAAAAAAAAAATTAAGAATATTAATGTAAAAAATTTAAAGACAAATCTCTCAAATGTTAAGATGGATCATTCAATTAATGGTAATACTAATACAGTTTTGAATAGTCCGCTAGACTCTCTTAAATTTGCGTTAAATAAAATAAAAAAAGATAAGATTAATCTAAATAAAAATTTTTATGTATTTACTGGATCAACGATTGGTGTTGTGCCAATACTGGGTAAAGGGCTTTACACAGGAAAAATTGAAAAATTAGGAAGTGTTAAGGTCTTTATAAAAAAATAAAATTTTATTCAAAAGAAATATAAGCAAAAACTAAAACTCCAACTAAACAAGTAATAACAAAGTAAATTTTTTTTCTCAATTCTAGTTTTTCGTTATACTTAACTCTATTAAGTAAAATATTTACATCAGAACTTTTAAACTGTTTATCATTTGTAATTAAAGGTTTTAAAAAATTTTTTTGTCTTTTTCTTTTTTTAAATAGATTTTTCACAGTATTATTTAATCACCTATTGTAAAAAAATTCAAATATTAATTTTTCTAAATTAATTTTGAAAATGAAACCATTTAGATTTCTTTATATTTTATTTCTTTTAGTGGTTTTAATAATAATTCAGCTTCAAATTTTTTCTTTTCTACCTCAATATACAGTTTATTTAACTGGAGATCTTTATTTGAAATTTCATTATTAATATAACCAAATGATAAATTCTTATTAAAATTAAATGAATAATGTCCTGAGGTTGTTCTTCCAATAATTTTATCATTCATATATATGGGTTCATCATGAAGCAACAAGGGATTTCCTGGTCTGCTATCTTTTAAAATGAACATAGAAAATCTTGTTTTAATATTATTATTTTTAATTTTTTCTAAAGCTTTTTTACCAATAAAATCTATTTTTTTTTTATTACTTATTGTAAAAGATAAACCTGCCTGGTACTGATTTTCTTCTGGAGAAATATCGTGTCCCCAGTGTAAAAAACCACTCTCCATTCTCATAATATCCATTGCATGCATTCCACAATTAGAAAGATTAAAATCTTTTCCTTTTTCAACCAACAAATCATATATCTTTTTTGATTCCTCAAATTTTACATATAATTCGTAACCTAATTCACCTACATAAGATAACCTTTGTGCCCAAATATTTTTTCCATCAATTGTAATATTTTTTGCAGTTCCAAACTTAAAATTTTCATTATCAAAATCATCATTGCTTAAAGTCTTAAGAAGCTCCCTGCTTTTTGGTCCAAATAAACCAAAAACACAATAATTATCTGTCACATCTATAAGTTCAATATCTTCTGAAAGATGTTTCTTTATATGAAATTTATCCCGCTCTCTTGTTGCTGCTGAACTTATTATTCTATAATGATTCTCATCAACACAAACTACTGTTAGATCTGTTTCAATACCTCCATCTGTGTTTAGCATATGAGTATAAGTACATTTTCCAATATCTTCTTTAATGTTTGCAGTACAAATTTTTTGTAATTCTTGATGAGCCTTTTCTGATTTTATCTCAAATTTGGAAAAAGGAGTTAAATCAAATAGACCAACATTTTTTATAGTATTATTAGTCTCGTATTCTGCAGATGGATACCAATTTTGATAATTATAACTATATTCATAATTCGCAACTTCTCCATCAAGCGCAAACCACATAGGTCTTTCGTAACCACCTGAAACTCCAAAACATGCACCAAAACTTTTAAGATCATTATGGTATGGAAGAGTTTTAACATTTCTAGAAGTCTTATGTTGTTTAAATGGCCAGTGCATTCCATATAAGTCTCCTAATGTTTCTGTTATTCTTTTTTTTATAAATCCAAGTTCTGAATGAAATTTTTGAAATCTTTTGATATCATAACAAAAAATATCCTCATTTATATGTCCTGTCATCAACCACTCTGCTGTAATTTTTCCTACACCTCCTCCACTTCCAATTCCAATACTATTTAAACCACAACAGACAAAAAAATTTTTTATCTCTGGTACTTCACCTAATAATGTATTTGTATCTGGTGTGAATGACTCAGGTCCAGAGAAAAATTTTCTAATTCCTGCTTTTTCTAAAACTGGAAACCTTTTAATTGCAGAGGCTAGATATGGCTCAAAATGTTCAAAGTTTTCCTGAAATTCGCCAAATGAAAAATCATCAGGAACTTTATTTGTTTTGTTCCATGCAGGAATTGAATTTCCCTCAAAAATTCCAACTAATATTTTGCCAGCATCTTCTTTAATGTAAGTTCGATTATCAAAATCTCTAACAACAGGTAAGGTTTTAGAAAGATTTTCTATTGGCTCTGTAATTATATAAAAATGTTCAGCAGGATATAGTGGAATACTTACTCCAGCTTTTTCCCCTATTTGTCTTGACCACATTCCAGAGGCTAAAACGATATATTCACAGTCAATTTTTTGACCACTAACCTTTACGCCAGAAATTTTTCCATCCTTAGTTATAATTTCTTCAACAGGTGATTTTTCAAAGATTTTTGCTCCCTCTTGTCTTGCTGCTTTTGCTAACATATGTGTTACTCCTGAGGGATCAGCTGCTCCATCTCCAGGCATTAAAATTCCACCTATAACATCATCAGTGTTAACAATTGGGTAATCTTTTTTTATTTGATCTTTGTCTAAAATTTCTACATTAACATCATAAAGTTGTGCAGTAGTTGCTTGTCTTTGTAGCTCTTGCCATCTACCTTTATTTTCAGCAATTGATAGTGCACCGTTTAATCTTAATCCAGCCGAATGATCAACTTTCTTCTCAAGTTCTTTGTAAAGGTCTAAAGTATATTTTCTAATTTTAGTAATTGCTGCTGAGGGTCCTAGTTGACTCACAAGCCCTGCAGCATGCCAAGTAGTTCCTGATGTTAACTGATCTCTTTCTAAAAGAATCGTATCCTTCCAACCAAATTTCGCCAAATGATAAGCAACAGAACATCCAACTACCCCACCTCCAATAACAACAACTTTTGTGCTATTTGGTAGTTTTTTTTCCATTAAGTTAATTTTTGATTGCTTCTCCAGGGTCAACATATTGATGTCCAAAAATATCTGCAACTGCTTTATAAGTCACATGGCCTTTATGAACATTTAATCCAGCTAAAAAGTTTTTATCTTCACTAAGAGCTTTTTGATAACCTTTATTTGCTAATCTCACTAAATAAGGAAGAGTTGCTTGATTTAATGCTATAGTAGAAGTTCTTGGAACTCCTCCAGGCATATTTGCAACACAGTAATGAACAACATCGTCAACCATAAATGTAGGATCTCCATGAGTTGTTGGTTTACTTGTTTCAACACATCCTCCTTGATCGATTGCAACATCAACAATTACTGAACCTCTTTTCATTGATTTAATCATATCTTTAGTTACTAATTTTGGAGCTTCAGCTCCTGGTATTAAAACGCCACCAACTATTAAATCTGCTTCAGCTACTAATTTATTTAAATCAATTTTATCGCTTTGTTCTGGAATAATTTTTTTTCCAAATATCTCAACTAATTGTTTTAACCTTACTTCAGATTTATCCACAATATGAACTTTCGCTTGCATACCTGTAGCAATGATAGCTGCATTTTCCCCTACTACTCCACCTCCAAGAATTAATACATTTGCTGGTTCACCACCTGGCGCTCCCCCTAAAAGCACTCCTCTACCTTTTTGATTTTTTTCTAAACAATGTGCTCCAGCTTGTACTGACATTCGACCTGCAACAGCACTCATTGGTGCAAGTAAAGGAAGTCTACCATTATCATCTGTGACTGTTTCATATGCAATATTAATACTTTTAGTATTTATTAATCCTTCTGTAAGTTCTTTTGCGGCAGCTAAATGAAGATAAGTATAAACAATTTGATTTTCTCTAATCATGTCTACTTCAACTTTTTGAGGTTCTTTTACTTTAACAATTATATCAGCATCATTAAATATATCTGATGCTTTATCTATAATCTTTCCACCAACTTTTACATATTGATCGTTTTCAAAACCAGCTTCAA
>CACKKY010000023.1 GCA_902600855.1 uncultured Pelagibacteraceae bacterium
AAATAGAGCAAGAGGAAATGAGAAAGAGAGAGCTATTAATTAATCAAGAATTAGAGGCGTCTACTTCAACTTTAGAAAATTTTAAAATAGACAAAAGTTCTCAAAACTAAGATTCATTATATACTAATTAAATTTTATTATGAAATAACTTTTAATGATCGTTTTTCTGGGTTATAGGATTTTAAAGGTGTTCTATTGCCAGGTGCCTATATTATTAGTTAATATATTAAATGTATGAATTGTTTGCAAATCTTACTTTAATTACACATTTAATCTTTATCATATTTGTTATTTTTGGTGGACTACTTTTTTTTATTTATTCAAAAATCATCTATATTCATCTTCCAGCGTTATTATGGGGAATTTATATAGAACTAACTAATTCAGTTTGTCCATTAACTTATCTCGAAAATTGGTTTTTGTATAAAGGTGAGTTAACAACTTATTCTAATGATTTTATAAACAATTATTTTTTCCCAATAATTTATCCTAAGGGATTAACTGCTGAAATTCAAATATATCTTGGTATATCACTGATAGTTATTAATATTTTAATTTACGGATTAATTTACTTCCACAAGAGCAAGACTAGAGCATATAAGAGATAAAATAAAAAAAATTTACTTATTAACCTTGTTCAATTATAAATATTAGCATAAACACTCATGAAATTCATTAATGCCCTCGTGGTGAAATTGGTAGACACAAAGGACTTAAAATAGCGGGGATTCACTTTTACACTAGTCTGTAATAGTCTCTAAAGGTCTTAATCTCTTATAATCCTATAGGTTTTTAAATCATTGGATTATTTTTATTGGAAAATCTTATTAACTAATTCCCAGATTCTCGGACCATTCTCGGACATAGAGAGATAAAATGATATAATAATTAATAATAAAATTATGATACTTAGTTGGAATGAAATATCGACAAGAGCAAAACGATTTTCTAATACCTATAAAGATGCAGGTTATGAAAGAGGTGAAACACAAAGTTTTTATAATGATTTTTTTGAAGTTTTCGGTCGCAGAAGAAGAGATGTGGCAGTTTATGAAAGAGCAGTTTCTAGATTAAACAACAACACAGGATTTATTGATTTATTTTGGAAAGGAACACTTTTAGTAGAGCAAAAATCCGAAGGAAGGAATTTAGATAGAGCTTTGGTTCAAGCAGAGGACTATTACTTGAATTTAGATGAAAATGATAGACCCAGATATATCTTAGTATCAGACTTTCAAAATTTTGAATTTTTAGATCTAGAAAAAAATAAATTAAAAAAATTTAAACTTAAAGATCTTTACAAAAATATAAAGTTATTCGATTTTATTGCTGGTAGAAAACAAGAAACTTATACTGATCAAGATCCAGTAAATATTAAAGCTGCACAAATCATTGGAAAATTATTTCATTCAATAAAATCCTCAGGATTTAACGAGAAAGATCTTGAAATTTTTTTAACTCGAATTGTTTATTGCTTATTTGCAGAGGATACTGGTATTTTTCAACCCAATATTTTTAGAAGTTATTTAGAGGAAAAAACAAATATAGATGGTTCTGATGTAGGATCAAAGTTAACTGAACTTTTTCAAATATTAAATACAAAAACAGAAGAAAGACAATTAAATTTAGACGAAGATTTAAAAATTTTTCCATATATTAATGGCGATCTATTTTCTGAAGATATGAATATCCCTTCTTTAACTTCTGACATGAGGAAAAAAATAATAAATTGTTGTTCGCTGGATTGGAGTAAGGTTTCTCCTGCACTTTTTGGTTCTTTATTTCAAACAGTTTTAAATATAGATGAACAAAGAGATGAAGGCGCTCACTATACTAGTGAAAAAAATATATTAAAAACAATCAAACCATTATTTCTGGATTATTTGTATTCAAAACTTAAAAAACTAAAAGATGATAGGAGCACCCAGAAAATTTCAAGGTTAAAAGCTTTTCACGATGAAATTAGCAAGTTAAATTTTTTAGATCCCGCATGTGGTTGTGGAAATTTCCTTATAGTTGCTTATAGAGAGCTAAGAATTCTAGAAATTGAAATATTTAAAGAAATATATCCAAGTAATCAACTTCAATTGGATGTAAATATTCTATCTAGCGTAACAGTAGATCAGTTTTATGGAATTGAATTAAATCATTTTGCTGTAAGAATTGCTAAAATTGCAATGTGGCTTGTTGATCATCAAATGAACCAAGCTTTATCAGATTTATATGGAATTGCTTACACTAGGATTCCAATCCATGATTCAAAAAAAATTATAAGAGAAAA
The DNA here is from genome assembly GCA_902600855.1 of uncultured Pelagibacteraceae bacterium. Classification (GTDB taxonomy): domain Bacteria; phylum Pseudomonadota; class Alphaproteobacteria; order Pelagibacterales; family Pelagibacteraceae; genus Pelagibacter. Next base: position 2,282 of record CACKKY010000023.1, read on the forward strand.
TGCATTAAAGTTTGATTGGAAATCATTAATAAATCCTAACGCGTGCAATTATATATTGGGCAATCCTCCATTTGTTGGGCCAAGGTTTATGACAGATGAGCAAAAAAATGATTTATTAGATTTATTTAAAGATGTTAAAGGAAATGGTGAATTAGATTTTGTTTCTTGCTGGTTTTTAAAAGCTGCAGATTTCATTGATGAATCAAATACGAGAGTTGCTTTTGTTTCAACAAATTCAATTACTCAAGGAGAACAAGTTGGAATATTATGGAATGAGCTAATAAATAATAAAAAAATTGATATTTTTTTCGCTCATAGAACTTTTAAGTGGACTATAGATGAAAAAAGAGTTTCAGGTATGCATATTGCAAACGTCTTAGTAGTGATTATTGGTTTTAATAAAAATGATAAAGTTAAGTTAAAAAAAATATACAATTACAAAAGTATTGTTGAAGATCCTGAGGAGATAGTTGTAGAAAAAATAAATCCTTATTTAATACCTGCAGATAACATTTTTATACATAAATTGAATACACAGATTGATAATTATCCTGAGATGAAATTTGGAAGCATGCCCAATGATGGTGGTAATTTTTTAATTGATGATGATGAATATCAAGAATTATCAAATAATCAAACTTCGGCAAAATTATTACAATTCGTTAAACCATTTATAGGTGCGAGAGAGTTTATTTCAGGTAAAAAAAAATGGTGCATTTGGTTAAAAGATGTACCAACAAATGAATGGTCTTCTTCAAATCAAATTATCGAAAGAGTACAAAATGTAAAATCTATTAGATCTAACAGTAAAAGAAAAGCTACGAGACTGTTAGCAAATCAACCTTATTTATTTGGTGAAATTAGACAACCATCTTCAAATTTTATTTTAATCCCAAGAGTTTCAAGTAGTAGACGTGAATACATACCAATAGGTTTTTTTAATAAAGATAGTATAGCAGGTGATAGTTGCATTTTAATTCCAGATGGAACTCTAGAAATTTTTGGTATTCTTAATTCATCTATTCATATGGTATGGGTAAAAAATATCTGTGGCAGACTTAAAGATGATTATAGGTATTCAATAGAAATTGTTTATAATAATTTTCCATTTGTTAAAATAGAGGAGATTGATAAAAGTAAGTTATCAGATTTATCTAATTTAATATTAGAATTTAGAAAAAATTCAGATCAAACTTTAGAAACTTTATATAATCCACTTTTAATGCCCATTGAACTTCGTAGAATACATGAAAAAATAAATAAATTAGTTTATAAGATTTATGATTTATCATCTGATACGACAGATGCAGAAATAATGAGCAAATTATTTAAACTGCGAAAAGAGAGATCTTTATTGTAAACGCTGATATTTATTATGGGAATTTATAGGACAACTCGGACCATTCTCGGACATAGAGAGATAAAATAAAAAAATTTTACTTATTCCTCTTGTTCAATTATAAATATTGGCATAAACACTCATGAAATTCATTAATGCCCTCGTGGTGAAATTGGTAGACACAAAGGACTTAAAATCCTTGCCGCTTGCGGAGTGCCAGTTCGAGTCTGGCCGAGGGCACCACTAAATGAATAAAATTCAAATCATTTTTGATAAAAATAAAAAATCTTTTAAAATTAAGAAGCAGTTAATTAATAAAATAAAATCTTATCAACCAAAAATATCTAATTTAGCAATCGTTATTGGTGGTGATGGATTTATGCTTTCAACTTTAAAAAAAAATAAAAATTCAAAAAAACTTTTTTATGGAATTAATTCTGGGAACTATGGTTTTTTAATGAATAAATTTTCATCTAAAAATATTATTAAAAACTTATCTAGAGCAAACTTAATCTCAATTTCACCACTTGAAATGACAGTTAGAAATAGAAATAATCAAATTAAAAAATCGTTAGCAATTAATGAAGTATCTATTTTAAGACAAAGTAGACAGGCTGCATCTCTATCTATTAAGCATGGTTCAAAAAAGATAATTAAACATTTAGTATCTGATGGTGTATTAGTCTCAACACCAGCAGGAAGTACAGCTTATAATTTATCAGTTCATGGTCCTATTTTAGGTTTAAATTCTAATAAACTTTCTATAGCCCCAATTAGCCCCTTTAGACCAAGAAGATGGAAGGGAAAAATAGTGAGTGATCGATCTAAAATTGTAATACAAAATTTAAGTCCTTTAAAAAGACCTATAAGTGCTGTTGCTGACAACTATGAAGTCAGAAATGCTAAGTCAATAACAGTTAAAACTAATAAGAAAATTAAATTTAATTTACTTTATGATCGAAACAGGAGTTTGCAGAAGAAAATTAAAGTTGAACAATTAAGAAAAGAAACCTCGTAAACATTTGAAAAAGATTTTTTTTATAATTGTTGTAAAAACTATTTTAATAAACAACCTTTTCGCGATGAGCGAGGAATATGAAAAAAAACTTTATTGGGGATGTTATCCAAGTTCAAAGCAATATTTAGGTGCGGAAAAAGCAGACTTATATTGTTCTTGTACAGTTAAAACATTAAGTCAGAAGTTTTCAGATCAAGAAATGGACTCTATTTCAAGTGAAAGTGGAGAAAAACAAATTAAAACTTTTAATTTTGCCTCTCAATTTTGTAGTGATAAATTAGATATTGATTAAAAGTATTTAAATGACACGATCAATGGAAAAAATTCTCAATCTAGCCGTCAAAGCACATAAAGATAAAAATTTTAATGACGCAGAAAAACTTTATAATGAAGCTTTAAATCTTCAGCCAAATAATTATGCTGCTCTTATAAATTTTGGTGTTTTGTTAAAAACATTAAATAGATTAGATGAAGCTAAAGAAAATTTTAGTAAAGCAATTAAAATTAATCCAAAAATTGAATTGGGCTATTTAAATTTAGGTAGTTTATTATTTAAGCTTAATAAATTAGACGAAGCTGAGACAAACTATAAGAAAACTATAGAAATAAAACCAGATTATGCAGAAGGTCATTTCAATCTTGGAATAATTTTTGATAATACCAATAGACTTGATCAAGCTGTATCAAGTTACAGTAAAGCAATAAACATTAAGTCAAATTATAGTCAAGCATACAATAACCTAGGCAACTTATATCGAAAACTTAAAAAAATAAATGATGCTGAATATAATTATAAAAAGCTAATAGAGCTAAACCCATCTTCTGCTGAGGCTTATTATAATCTTGGAAGTTTATATAATGATGTTGATAAATTTGATGAAGCAATTCTAAATTATTCAAAAGCAATAAAACTTAATCCAAATTTTACAGCTGCATATAATTATATTGGTACTATTTATCATAAGCTTTACAAACCAAACGAAGCTATAGAGTATTATAAAAAAGCTATTAAACTCAATATAAATTATGCTGAAGCATATTATAATTTGGGTATTTCACTTAATTTAATTGATAAATCTAACCAAGCTTTAGAAAATTATAGAAAAGCTATAGAACTTAAACCAGATTATGCAGAAGCATATTTAAATACTGGTATTGTTTATCAACAACTTGGCAAATTAAATCTTGCAGAAGATAATTATAAAAAGGCTATTCAGTTGAAACCAAATTATGCTGAAGCACATTTTAATTTAAGTAATATCAAAACTTTTGACTATGAAGATGAGCAGTTAAAGCAAATGCAAAAATTAAGCTCAAATAATGATCTTACAGATGAACAAAGATATCAACTACATTTTGCACTTGGCAAAGCTTATGAGGAAATAAATAAATATGAAAAATCATTTAGAAATTATGTTGAAGGCAATAGAATATGTAAATCAGTGATAAAATACGATATTAAAAGAGATGAAAAAATTTTTGAACAAATAAAACAAAACTATTTTAAAATTAAAGAATTTTTTTTAAAATTTTCTAAACAATCTAGCAAACCAACACCTATTTTTGTATTAGGAATGCCTAGATCTGGAACATCTTTGATAGAGCAAATTATTTCAAGCCACTCAAGTATTGTTGGAGGAGGAGAATTGAATTTTATTGAAAAATATGGAGATAAATTAGCTAGAGGTATTGATGAAGCTAGTTATGATAATTTATTAGATTTTAAAAATAAATACGTTCAAAAATTAAAAAATATTCATAAAGATAATATGGTTACAGACAAAATGCCATTAAATTTTAGATATATTGGGTTAATAATGACTGTTTTTCCAAATGCAAAAATAATACATTCAAAAAGAAATCCTGCAGCGACATGCTGGGGAAATTATAGACAAAATTTTACTAATAAAAGATTAATTAGTTATTGTTATGACTTAAATGACATAGTCACATATTTTAATTTATATAAAAACTTAACAAATTTCTGGATAAAAGAATTTGGCGATAAGATTTATAATCTTGATTATGAAAAATTAACTTTAAATCAGGAAGTGGAAACGAGAAAATTAATTGATTATCTTGGAATAAAATGGGAGGATGCGTGTTTAAATCCTGAAAAAAACGAACGAAGTGTAAAAACAGCCTCAAGTAAACAAATTAGACAAAAGATTTACAAGGGTAGCTCACAAAAATGGAAAAAATTTGAACCATTTCTTGAGGGAAAATTAGATAATATTATTAATTAAAAATTTAAGGTATTAAGGTTATTTATTAAGTTTTAAAAAATTCGATCGCTTTATTTGCAATAAAATTACAAACTCTTTCATTAGACTGTGTAGTGATTCCAGAAATATGAGGTGTTAATATACAGTTCATATCCCCACTAATCTTATTATATAAAGAATCTTTTATTGGTTCATTTTCAAATACATCTAAAGCAAAACCGGAAATAAGATTGTTTTTATAGGCATCAATTAGATCATTTTCATTAACAATCGATCCTCTCGATGTATTAATAATAATTGGTTTTTGCTTCATTTTGGAAAGTGAAACTTTATTTATTAAATTTTTAGTTTGATCTGTCAGTGGTAGATGCAGTGATATTATATCAGATATCTCATAAATCTGACTAAGCTCAACAAACTTAACATTTTTCTCATTAGTTTGATCTTTTAAATAAGGGTCATGAGCAATAATATCTAATCCAAGATTTAGACAATACTTTGAAACTTTTTTACCAATAGAGCCATAACCAATCAGTCCTAAAGTTTTACCATTAATTTCCTCAGACTTAATTTTTGTCCTTGGCCATTCACCTTTAGTTGTACCATTATTAAATATTGGAATATTCTTAATTAAAGATAAGGAGCTTGATACAACATATTCAACAACTGAGTCTGCATTCATACCTGTTGCAGGCTGAACATGAATTTTTTTATTTGTACAATAATCTGTATCAATATTATCTAATCCAACACCAAGTCTTCCTATAAATTTTAAATTATCAGCTCCATTTAATAGATTTCTAGCAACATTAGTTTTATTTCTTACAATTAAACCATCAAAATTCTTTATTAATTTAATTAATTTTTCATTATGATTATAAAGTTTTTCATCATAATGAACTTCAAAATTTTTTTTTAAGTTTTTTAAACTATTTTCATTAATGAATTCAGTGATTAAGATTTTATTCATTTTAATATATTTAAATATCTCTAAACCAAAGACCTTCTGGCAAAGGAACCAATAATAAAGTTTTAAATCCTAAATAAAGCACCAAAATAAATATACTTCCAGAAATCATATAGATTATAATTTTTTTAATACTCATATTTAAGCCTGTATTAATCAAAATTAATAAATTAAAAGCAATTAAACTAGTTAAGATAAATCCTGTTCTTTCTAAAAAATAAATCCATGCAAAAAAAACAATACATAATAAGACAATTTTTAAAGTATCTACTGCTTCTTTTTCGACTTTAAAATCAACTTTAATTGATCGAATGATTAATAAAATTGATAATAATACTAATACAGAAGTGATTGCATAAGGAAATACAGAGGCAAAAGGGCTTAGTTGGTTCGCCTCATGAAATAAAACAATTGATAAAATAATAAAACAAATACCGGATATAAATGAGGTTAAATCTTTAATCATTTACTAAACCTTTTCTTTTTCTAATTATCTTTTTAATAGCTGGTAAAAATAAACTTATGATAATTAATAATACTAAAATGAAAGATATTGGTCTTGCAAAATAATTTGCTACAATATTATCTTGAGCATTACCAATAATATAGGCTTGAACAAATCCCTGTTCTGCTATTTGACCTAGAACTAAACCAAGCACTATAGGTGAGGCTTTAAAACCTGCTCTATTTAAAAACCAGCCAATTAATCCAAAGAAAAACATAAAATAAACATTTAGAATATTATTTTGAATAGAGTAGCTTCCAATGATTGTTAAAAAGATAATTATTGGAATTAAGACTTGTTTTGGAACTTTTAATAAAGATTTATAAGCATAACGTCCCATCAATAAGCCTAGTGGCAACATCATTATTGTTGCAAGCAACAATCCAAATATAAAAGTATAAACAATAGAAGATTGTTGTGTAAATAAAGTGTCACCTGTTCTAATTCCTTGAACTAATAAAGCTCCTAATATTACCGCATCAGGGGGCGTTCCTGGAATTCCAAGGCATAAAGTTGGAACAAATCCTCCACCAACTGTTGCATTATTTGCTGTCTCTGATGCAATAAGTCCTTCAGGCTCTCCCTTACCAAAATTATCTTTATTCTTCGAAGATCGTTTTGCTTCACCATAAGAAACAATACTTGCAATACTTCCTCCTGCTCCTGGCAAAATTCCAACAAAGGTTCCAATTAAAGCACCTCGTAGAGCTTGAAATTTATTTTTGATCATTATTAAAAATGACTCTTTTAATCTTAAACTTTTAGGTGTCTCGTTTTCACCTAAATGTTTACCTTTCATGCTAGTTAAATCTAAAATTACTGGGATACAAAAAAGACCAATCATAGCACTGACAATTTCAATACCACTATTTAAAAAACTAATATTCCATGTCATTCTCATATCTCCACCGACAACTGAGACACCGATCATAGACATCAACAATCCTAAACAAGCACCCATTAAAGATTTAATATTATCTCCTTCAGATAAAGTAGAGATTAAAGTTAAACCTAATAAAGCTAACCAAAAATATTCTGTTGGACCAAATTTTAACGAAACACTCGCAAGTGGTGGCGCAAATAAAGCAAGACATATAACTCCAACTGTTCCTCCTACAAATGAAGAAATACAACTGATAGACATTGCAAGATCTCCATCACCTTTTTTTGCCATTGGATAACCATCAAATGTTGTGGCAACTGCTGAAGGTGTGCCTGGTGTATTAATTAAAATTGCGGACCATGAACCACCAAAAATGGCACCTGTATAAATTGCACCTAATACTATAAGTCCTGATGAAGGTTCTAATGCAAATGTGAAAGGGACTAAAATTGCAACGGCCATCGTTGCTGAAAGTCCTGGCAAGGCACCTATGATAATCCCCGCCAGAACTCCTAAAAATGCTAAGCCCAAGTTAAGTAGACTTAGTGATGACAAAAAATCTGTGAAAAGATTTGCCATCTAAAAACTTAATTAGTCAATTAAACCAAGTTCTTTTGCAATCGCTTCGTTAGCTGCTTTTTGTTCTTTCATGAAACTATCTATTTGATCATGACCGATATTAACAACTACAAAAGCTCCATCTTCCATCTGTTTTTTAAATTTAGGATCTGAATTAATTTTCATTATTCTATCAGACCATTCTTTAACAGTTGCTTTAGAAGCTGATTTTGGTAACGCGTAACCTCTATAAGCTCCTGAA
>CACKKY010000024.1 GCA_902600855.1 uncultured Pelagibacteraceae bacterium
GAATCATCAGTCGATGATGTTTTTGGTGATTTTTTTAGGTATGTTATAGCCATTAAATCTCTTTATTTTTGATAATTGTTTATTTCATAAATTGGAATAATTCAACAATGAATTAATCAAGAGCAACTACTGCAGCAGCTATAGATGCTAATCTTGCTTGAGCTTCATCAGAACGACTTGTAATTACTACCGGCACTTTTCCACCAACAACTAAACCTGCCGCACATGCACCACTAAAATAAATTAACATTTTTACCAGTGCATTTCCTGTTTCAACACTTGGTACTAACAAAACATCTGCAAGACCTGCTACATCATTTTTAATACCTTTTATTGCAGCAGATTTTTTTGAGATACTATTATCAAATGCTAATGGACCAAAAACATCAGCTTGTAAATTTTCCTCCTTTGCTAATTTTGTTAATTCTGCAGCTTCTAAAGAACTCGGAATACTTTCCAAAATTTCTTCAGTTGCAGACAATATAGCAATTTTTGGCCTTTCAATACCAATTCGATTTGAAAAATTAATTACATTTTTAATAATGTGCATTTTAGTTTTTATGTTTGGCGAAACGTTTAAAGCCCCATCAGTTATGATTAATGGTTTATCATCTTTGTTTATAGTCATATGCCATATATGACTTAATCTAGTTTTACCAAGTAAATTATATTCTCTTTTTAAAACTTCTTTCATTAAAACATCAGTATGAATATGACCTTTAACTATAATTTTAATTTTATTTTCACTTGCTAGTTTTGCTGCAATCGCTGCAGTATTATTTTCTATTGGCTCATTGATAATTTCATACTTTGAAATATCCCAATTAAGATTTTTTGCACATTCTAAAATTTCTTTTTGATCTCCTATAAAGATTGGATCTATCAAATTTTCATTCACTGCATCTTGAGCTGACAACATAGGCAAAGGTTTGCCAGCATTTACTATACCTGCTTTTACGCCCTTTTTTTTATGTGCATTGTCTAGCAGGTTATTTGGACAAATAATTTCTTTATTAGAAAGCATGGAATATAATTATAATTAATTTTTTAAATGTATATAGTTGATTTGTAATTAAGAGATAAATAATGGAAATTGTTACAAAAATTGCTCCAATAGTACTTGCATTAATTATGCTTGGATTGGGACTTGGTCTATCGGTAAAAGATTTCACAAGAGTTTTAACAAGTCCAAAAGATTTTCTTGTTGGCTTTTTTTCTCAAATGCTAATTTTACCATTAGTTGCTCTAGGTGTAGCCTTAACATTAAATTTATCAACTCCAATAGCAATTGGTTTAATGATTATAGCAGCAGCTCCAGGGGGTGTTACCTCAAATGTCATGACAAAATTTGCACATGGCGATGTAGCTTTATCAATCTCACTTACTGCTGTCACTAGTTTAGTTAGTATTATATCTGTTCCACTTATTGTAATTAATTCTGCAAATATTTTTGGTGTACAAATCGCAAAAGAAATATCAATGGTTGGAATTGCTATAAAAATGTTACTTGTTGTTACAGTGCCAGTAATAATTGGTATGATTATAAGAGGTTTTTTTGAAAACTTTATTTCATCAAAAATTAATTTAATTAATAAGTTAACTGGATATTTATTTGTAATAGTTTTTATTGCTATATGGATAGAAGAAAAAGATAATATTTTTACATATATTACAGAAGCAGGACTAGCTGTTTTGATTTTAAATCTGATTATGCTGACTTTAGCATTTTTAATTGCAAAAATGTTTGTGTCAGGAGTTTCTCAACAAAAATGTATTGCATTAGAGTGTGGTCTGCAGAATGGAACATTGGCTGTATTTGTTGCAACATTAATTTTTGATGAAATCTCTTATATAATACCAACAGGAGCATATGCTCTTATTATGTATATCACTGGTTTCATATTTATATATATTTTAAGAAAAACTAATTGAAGTTAATTACTTTAATTTGATTAAATAATCTAAAAACAAAATTACTAAAACTTATAATATTTTGATTTTGTAAATCTGTACTAATTTTAAATGCATTACCTCTAATATTTACAGTTATTAATTTTTTTTCATTTATTGAAAGATAATTGTTATCTAAAAGATATTGCAATTTTCTTACTACAGTTGGTCTTGGAATTTTAGTAATTTCAGAAATAGACATAGCATTTAAACCTATATTATCTGCACTCATAACTGATTTTTGATATTTTTTAATATTTAAATCTTTCACTCTAAAACTTTTATTATGTGATGCATTTAACATTACTAGAAATCCAACACAAAAAGTTTCTAAGTCTTTTACTTGAGCCCTCCACCGATTTGTAAAAATAAATAAAAATTTATAAAATTGATACCAGCAAAAAGAAAAATTATCCTTTATAGATTCTGAAATTTCGTTAGGCTCAAAAACTCGTTCTCCAATCTTATCTTTTTTAAGCAATTTACTAAACTCGTGTAACAAAACTGTTAAATCTTTTAATGTATTAACCGCTTGAGCAGCATAAAACGCTGACCTATCCACAAATATTTTTTTACCTGTTTTTTTTATGATACCCTTTTTTTCTAATTCTAAGACTTTTCGTCTAATACTCTCCTTAGGTATCTGTAAATCCTTGGATATGTCGGAAATATTAATTTTTTCAATTTCGACAGTTTTATCTTTGTAAAAAGTGTTATAATTAATGATTAAACCATTTCTTCTAAAAAATATTAAATCCTTATTAATCAGATATATAACTATTATAAACTTATCTATGTCTTTGTAATGACTATATGCTCTTATAAGCCAATTATTTATTAAATTATAATAAAATGGAGCAAGTTTACTAAAATTTTTTTTAATGATCCTATGGATAGTTTTTTCATTTATTTGAGCTGATATACTAGGGAATTTTTTCATTTTTCAAAAAAACCCAATTTGAACAATCTATTTAGTAGAGTCAACCCATTTTGGACAATTGATTTGTTTTAAATTTCTCTAACTCGTGATTATTTACCGAAATGAGTACTGAAAGCTTAAATAGAACATCTAAAAAAGTTAAGATCCCTGAAGCAGACTTAGATGTTCTAAGCAAAGACAAAATCGACCAAAATAGAAAAAAGAGAACATGTATTAATGCTCTTAATCAAAAATTATATGCTGAACAAAAAAAAGACAAAGTTAAGAACACATTTATTATATGTGTTGTAATTATTTCTGTAGGTTTATTTGGGCTGACTGTTACCTAGATATTTCTTAATATTTCTAAATCCTTTTTTGTACTTTTGGAAATAAATATCTCTTTTTTAATATTTTTTTTAAATCGTAAAAATTTATTTTGCCCTGGATACATAATTTCTTTTATTCCTTTAATTTTTGGAAGTCTTTTTATAATTTTAATATTTTCTTTAATTCTTTGATTGAAATTTTTTTGAAATAGATTTGATTTAAAAGTTATAAATAAATGACCAATATTTTGTGGACCAGAAAAATCTTCAAAAGGATCTTTAACTCGACCAGCATGATTTCCTCCTGTTAAAACTCCACTTAAAATATCTACCATCCATGCAAGACCAGAACCTCTAAATCCAGCAATTGGAAGCTGCACACCTTTAAGAGCTTTAATTGCATCAACTGTTGGTCTTCCAAATTTATCCAAAGCAACCCCTTCAGGAATTGATTGTTTATTTCTTGCTGCAACCCTAATCTTTCCTCTATTAATCATTGAGATTGAAGTATCTAAAATAAATGGAATCTTAGAACCAGTAGGGGATCCAAAACAAATTGGATTAGTTCCAAATAAAGTTTTTAATGCACCATGTGGAGCAACTGCTGGTGGAGCATTAGTATATATCATTGTAATTAAATTTTTCTTCACTGCTTGTTCTGCGTAATAACCAGATAAACCATAGTGACCACTATTTTTAACTGCTACCATTCCCATGCCAGTTTTTTGTGCATGCTTAATTGCAGTTTTAATTCCTAGATCAGCAGCAACAAACCCTATACTATTATCTGCATCAATATGAGAAATAGAAGAAGAAATTTTTTTAATTTTAATTTTTGGTTTTGGATTAATTACTTTTTTAGAAATTCGATCACAATACATTTTGAGTCTCGATAAACCATGCCCATATGCACCAACTAATTCAGCATTAATTAATGTATTTGCTGAAATTAAAGCATGATCTTTACTTAGACCATGTTTTTGAAAAATCTTGATTATTTGTTTTTTAAGAAGAGGTGTTTTCACTTATTTAGATAATTTAAAATGTGTTTGTTTTAACCTTTACCTCTCCACGGAATAGTCTTATCTATTATTTTTCTTAAAGATATATCAAATAAAAGACCCAGCATACCCATTATGAAAATTGTTATCCAAATAACTTCATACTGAAAGTATTTTTTTGCAACATTTTCAACAAAACCAATACCAGTTGTACCTGCTAGAAACTCTGCAGCAACAAGTGTTCCCCAGCACATACCAACAGCAACTCTAATTCCTGTAAGAATTTCAGGAAGTGAATTAGGGAAAATCACATATCTTAAAATTTGTTTTTTAGTAGCTCCTAATGAATGTGCAGCATGTATTTTTGAAAGCTGTGTTCCTGATGCACCAGCTCTTGCAGAAATAATCATAATTGAAAGAGAGACCATGAATAATAAAAATATTTTACCCGTATTATCTATTCCAAGAACTGAAATAATCAATGGCGCCCAAGCTAACGGAGGAACAGGTCTGTATAATTCGATTAAAGGATCAAAGAAGCCTTTAGCAAATCGATTTAGACCCATAAACAATCCTAATGGCACCCCAATAAGAATTCCAAAAACTAAACCTAAAAATACCCTTAAGAATGAGTCCCATATATGTCCATATGGAACAGGCACTTTAAATAATTTAAAGTCACCAGTAACAACTTTTAAAACGTTACTTTTAAAGTTTTCTTTTACTATTCCATCTTTTGTATGCACCGGATATTCACCAGGCAACATATCTGCTATCCAATCAGGTAAAATAAATCCGATCATTTTACTTACATCAACCATCTCAATCCATAAAAGAGGAATATTTTTGTATCCAACACTTGGTTTAGACATCAATACAAACTTATTAAATGTATCTGATGGTTTAGGTAACCATCTACCTGAACCTTGTTCAGAACATGTTGGTCCACTTGCTACAATTGTTCCTGCTGGAAATAGAAGAATATCAATTAATCTTAATCCACCTTGCTCTTTATTTTGTAATTCATCAAACTCTATTATTGCTGCTTGCATTTCATTTAATGCATTAGGAGGATAGATGCTTGCAAACTCTATTCTTCTTGCAATTTTAACAATATTTTTTGCATAGTCAGAAGCTATTTCTTCACTATCATCCAAACTCTTTCTATAAGCTTTAATATCATTTTTAAGTTGTTTAATTGAGCTTTTAAACTGTGGGTTATGGTTTTTTAATTTAAAAAATTTGTCATCAATTTTTTTTAGTTCTGCTGCAGCTGCATGAAATTTTAAACCTTTATTAGTTTGAGGTGCAGTTGGTATCTCAATAGTATTTTCAATTGTACCTGTTCCAGAGTCTATTGTTGTAATTCCCCAAACACCTTGTTCATCAATAAGTTTTTGTCTTTCAGTTTTTTCAGCATCTGTCTCAAAGGGATAATCTTTCTTTTGGAAATTAGAACTTAGAATTTTTATTTCTTCTGTCATTTCCTGAAGTTTAATTTTGGTATCCATTTCCATTAGCTCTTCACTTGTTAAAAATGGAATTAATTTTGAAGTTCTATCAATGTAACTTACAAGAGTTGTTTTTTGTAGATTATTTAAATCTCCAGATCCTTTTATTTCATTTGCAATTTTTACAAGGTTTTTATTTTCAGTTTTAATAATTGATGTACTTTTGAATTCTCTCTCTTCAATAGGAAATTGATATTTTAATCCAAGCAAAGACTCATTTATCTTAGCTACTTGGCACAATTCATTTGCTGATTTTGGATAGAACCCTTTTGCAATATCCCATGAATAATAAAGCCATAACATCAGAATTGCACTAGTTCCAACTATCACCCAGTGAGTACCACCTTTTGCCCTCTCTGGATTTCCAAAAACGGCATCAACTTTTTCTGTTCTGATTAATTTTCTTCCATAAAGAATACATCCAATAACAGAAACAATGATTAATATTGTTAAGAATTGAGTTAACATTAGCTATCTTTACCCATTATTTCTTCTTCCATATTCCAAATCATGGATAAAATTTCTTCTCTTGTAGATGAAAATTCTTTATTTTTTTTAATTTCTCTTAAGTCCTGTGTAAGGCCCATTTCTGCAAATGGAAGATTATACTCTTTATGAATTCTTCCTGGTCTTGGTGCCATTACATATAATCTTTCACCAAGCAATAATGCTTCTTCTACCGAGTGTGTAATTAAGATAATTGTTTTTCCAGTCTCTTTCCAAATCTTTAAAACTAATGACTGCATCTTTTCTCTAGTTAATGCATCTAAAGCTCCCAATGGTTCATCCATTAAAATTAAATCAGGATCATTAATCAAACATCGTGCGAGAGCTACTCTTTGTTGCATACCACCTGATAATTGGTAAGTAGGAGTATTTCCAAAACCTTTCAAACCGACTATATCAAGCCATTCATCAACTTTTTTCTCCGTTACCCCAATGTCTTCTTTTTTCATTCTTAATCCAAAGTTCACATTTTCAGCAACTGTTAACCATTCAAATAAAGCACCTTGTTGAAACACCATTCCTCTTTCAACACCAGGACCATCTATTTCATTATTATTAAGTATGATTTTTCCTGAGGTTGGTCTTAAAAAACCAGCTGTAATATTTAGTAGAGTTGTTTTTCCACACCCAGACGGACCTAGAACTGTAAGCAACTCACCTTTTTTTAGAGTAAAACTTACGTCTTTTAAAGCATGAACCGTTTCTCCTTTTGGAGTTTTAAAAATCATATTAAGATTTTGAGAAACAAGATCGCTCATAAATTCTTTATATTTGAAAATTTATAAAAAAATAGGCACTAATCAAAAAATTAGTGCCTATCTAAATTTTTAACCTTTATCTTATAAAGGTAAGAAACTTGTATCTACATTTCCACCTGGAGTTCCCATTCCTTTCAAGAATGCGTCTAGGTTTCCACTTTCCATAGATTTTTTAGTTTCTGATGGAGTTAAGAATTTAAATCCACTTAAAGTATCTTTCATGTCTCCAACTTTCATTTCAGAAGCTTTAGACATAGAATTCATGTCGCTTTTACCAGCTCTATATCTGTCATTAGCTTCATGAGTAACTTCAATAAAAGTTCTTAACATTCCTGGATTCTCCTTCATAAATTTATCTGTAACTGATGTAATATCAATTCCAAGAATTCCAGCTGCTCTAGCTTCATCAACTGTTAACAATCTTGAACCCACTGCAGTTGCTGCTTTGATTGAGTTACCACCAAATAAACATGCCATTACAACATCACCACTTACTAAAGCAGCAGCACCTTCCTCAGGGTCCATTTGGATAATATCCATTTTACCTCTGTCAGCACCAACAACTTTCATACTTTCATCAAAAACGTATTCAGCCATTGTTCCAAGTGGAACAGCAACTTTTTTACCTTCTAATTCAGTAGCGTTTGCTTTTGTAATTCCAGATGCATTAGATGTAACACATGTAGTTCCACCCATTCCGTATTCCATAGCAATATCAACTAATTTGATAGGTGCATTAGATTTTACAGCATTAATAAAAGGTACCAATCCCTGAGAGTAAGAAATATCAATATCTCCTGCTAACATAGCATCAGTCATAGCCCCACCATTTGTGAAGTTAGTCCATTTTACTGGTACACCTAAAGCTTTAGCAAAATTCTTTTTCTGCATGTCTTCTAGGTTTGGACTTGGCCACTCAAGGAAATATGCAACTCTTACTTCTTTTGCAGCCGAATTAGCAACTGAAATAGAAAGCCCAAGAGCAACTATAGAACCAAGAATAAAACTTAATATTTTTTTCATTATTATTCCTCTGTTTAATTAATTAAATTCCATCTATTTAAATTCAATTTTTAGGAGATGTAAAACAAAAACGGATAGAATAACAACCCAAGGTTGCGTTAAAATAACCTAGTTAATTTATTTATTTTAGTCTAAAGAGGCCGTAAGTTAACAATTAAATATATTTAGAAATAATTTTTTATGAGCTCAGAAAATAGAACCTCAGTTCCAAATTCTTTAAACGAACATTGGATGCCTTTTACATCTAATAAAGATTTTAAAGCAAATCCAAGATTAATAACTGAAGCAAAAGGAGTTTATTTAAAAACTCATCATGGAAAAACTCAAATAGATGCTAGCTCTGGATTATTTTGTAATCCATTAGGTCACGGAAGAAAAGAAATTACAGAAGCTGTTACAAAGCAGCTAGAAACTTTAGACTATGCTCAACCATTTCAACAAGGTTTCGGCGGTTCATTTGAATTAGCAACTAAAATTTCAAAACATACTCCTGGAGATCTGAATAAAATGTTTTTTACAATTTGTGGATCTACCGCAGTTGAAACAGCAATTAAAATTGCTGTTGCGTATCATAGAGCAAAAGGGAACGCGCACAGATTTAGATTTGTTGGCCGTGAAAGAGGATATCATGGAATGAATATTGGCTGTGTTTCAGTTGGTGGAATGATTAATAATGTAAAAACTTTTGCTAGTATATTAATGCCAGGTGTGCAACATATGAGACATACCCATTTACCTGAACATAAATTTGTTAGTGGACAACCAGAAACTGGAGGAGATCTAGCTGATGATTTGGAAAGAATAGCTAGTAATTTTGGTCCAGAAAATATCGCTGCATGCATTGTTGAACCAATTGCAGGATCTACTGGAACTTTAGTTCCACCAAAAGGTTATTTGCAAAGATTAAGAGAAATTTGTGACAAACATGGAATACTATTAATTTTTGATGAAGTAATTACAGGTTGGGGAAGAACTGGATCTGTATTTGCTAGTCATGAGTTTGGTGTAACACCAGATATAATGACAATGGCAAAAGCAACTACTAATGGAGTTGTGCCAATGGGTGTTGTAGCTTGTAAAGATGAAATTTATGATGCTGTAATGGACTCATCGCCCATGGGTTCAGTTGAGCTATTTCATGGCTACACTTATTCTGGGATTCCTGTGGCTGTAGCTGCTGGTTTAGCTGTTCAAGATATATTTGAAAAAGATGATATTTTTAATAGAGCAAAAAATTTAGCTCCTTATTTCCAAAAAGGATTATTCTCTCTTCAGGATTTAGAGTCTGTTGATAATATTAGAGGCTATGGAATGATGGGTGGAATTGATATGAAATTAAATACGAGACCAGGTAAAGCAGGTTATGAATGTTTTAAATCTTGTTATGAAGCAGGTGTAAATTTTAAAGCTACAGGCGATTGTTTAATTATAGCACCACAATTTATATGTGAAGAAAAACATATAGATGAGATTAT
>CACKKY010000025.1 GCA_902600855.1 uncultured Pelagibacteraceae bacterium
TTTATTTAAGTTATATTGGACTAGGTGCTAATTTATTACACTTAAGCTATTGTCACCAAATTGCTAGAAAATACGGGCCAGTAACTATAATAACTCTATGTAAAAATTTAGAAGACGCTTTAGCAGACGATCCATTAATTGAAAAAGTATATTACTTAAATAAATACCAAAAAAAATTTAAAGACATATTCAAATTAGCAAAAGCTTTAAAAGAATTTAAATTAGATAATCTTTTAATTTTCTATCCAAGTTTAAGAATTTATTTTTCTGCTAAAATAGCTGGTATAAATGAAGTCAGAATTTATAATATTTTCAAAAAAAAGAACTTGCATTTAGTTCATGCAGCAAAAAAATTTACTGAAAATTTCTTAAAAATAAATGATTGTCCTACCGAAACAAATTTTTATATAAATAAACAAAAACTTTTAAAAAAAACTGACATAAACAAAGATAGTTATGTGATAGTAATAGGTGCTGGTTCTTCAGGACCTACAACGCGGTGGGGATCAAAAAATTTTTCTGATTTAATTAATAAATTGAACCTGACTGGTAAATTTTTCTTTTATATTTTATGTGGACCCAATGAGAAAGAAATTGAAAAAGAAATTATTACTAATTTGAATAATGATAACTTTGAAACTTTAAGTGAAAAAAAAATAAAAGAATTAATTCCTTATTTGTGCTCGTCAGATATGTATATTGGAAATGATTCATTTGGCTCACATATAACTTCTCAATCAGGAAAAAAAAGTATCGTTATTCTTTTAGACTCTCCTAGAGCATATACAGATTATAGCAAAAATTATTACCGTGTTATACCAAAAGGATTTGATATTAATAATCTTACACATGGATCCAAGGCAGATCCTAATTTAGTTTCAGTTGATGAAATTATAAATATTGTTCAAAAATTTAAAAATTAGGTAATATCTTTTAACACAATATCTTTAGACTCGTTCACAATTGAGGCGAGTCTATTTAGCTCTGGATTTATATCTGGATGAATTTTTTTCATAATTTTTTTATAAGATTTAAGTACTTCTTCCTTTTTATAATTTCTATTTGGATCAAGGTTTAAAATTTTATATGCTTCATTTTTTGATAATGGCTGTGTATTAGTATAATTGCTCGAATTATTAAAATTAAATCTTCCTGAATTTTTTAAAACTCTAAAAAAGCCCCACAATCTTAGTAGCTGCAACAAAGTAACGCCTGCTTTAGTCTTTATTAGGGGCAAAATAGCAAACAAAAAAGGAAGTGAAAAAATATACCTTCCGGTAAAAGCAACAATTAATGCTGCTATGATTGAAATCCAGATTATTGATTTTCTTAAAATTTGATAAATTTTTTTTGATGAAGATTTTGCAAACCAATTAAGGAATAAATAAAAAACTATAAAAACAATTACTATTGTAATAAAAATATTCATTTATAAATAAGACTAAATGAAAGTACCACAACTAGCTAAGAAATTGGAAATAAAATCTTGTCACAATACTGAGTGGGAAGATAATTATAGCTGGATACATCAAAAAAATATTTTGGAAGTTCTTAGGGATAAAACAAAATTAGATCCTGAAGTCAAAAAATATTTGGAGGACGAAAATTCTTTTGCGGAATATCACCTTAAGGATACAAAAAAATTTCAAAAAAAATTATTTGATGAAATTAAAAGTAGAATAAAACTAGATGATGAGTCATTACCATATAAAGACCATACATTCGAATATTGGACAAAAACAACTAAAAAAGGAAACTATTCCATAAAACTTCGTAAAAAAATTGGCACAGATGAAATTGAGGAGATATGGAATGGGGATAAAGAAAAAGAATTAATAAACACAGAATATTTTGGTATTGGCGATTTGGAGGTAAGTAATAATGATAAATACCTAGGATACTCTTTAGATACAAAAGGATCTGAATATTATACTATATATATTAGAGACATAAAAACTAATAAAATCATTTCAAAGAAGATTACTGAAACTTCTGGTGGTATTACTTTTAGTTTAGATGATAAATATATTTTCTACTCGAAACTTGATGAAAATCATAGAGCAAGAAAAATTTATAGACACGAGATCGGAAATCATTCTGATAAAGATGAGCTTATATATGAAGAAAAAAATGAGGCATTTACTGTTAGTTTAGGAGTAAGTGCTGATGAAAAATATTATTTTATAAATACTTCTGATCATAATACCTCTGAACAATATTACTTTGGTACAAACGAAAAAAAACCAATTCCTAAATTAATAATGAAAAGAGAAAGAGGGATATTGTATTCAGTGAGTTCTTGGAATGGAAAATTTTATAATCACACAAATAAAGAAGCTGAAGACTTTAAGATTGATATCTCAGACAGTTTAGAAAATTTAAATTGGAAGTCATTTATACCGCCTAGAAAAGAGGTTTTAATTGGAGGATGTACTTTTTTAAATAACTGGATAATACGCTCAGAAACTTCTAATGCTTTAGACAAACTATTTATAAGAGATATTTCAAGTGGAATTGAAGAGGAGCTTATTTTTTCAGATGAAAATATTTATGTTCCAGGAATTACATTAATACAAAAAGATAGGAATACAAATGAAGTCTATTTAGGCTATTCTTCTCCTAAAACTCCCTCAAGAGTCTATAAATATAATCTTTTAAATAAATCAAAAAAACTTGTTAAAGAACAAGAAATTCCATCGGGACATAATAAAGATGATTATATTGTTGAAAGAGTTGAATTTAAATCTCATGATGGAAGATTAGTTCCTCTAACAATTACAAGACACAAAAAAACTAAAGTTGATGGTTCTGCAAATTTATTATTATATGGGTATGGATCATATGGAAATTCTATGTCGTCAGGTTTTTCATCTACTAAATTAAGTTTGATAAATAGAGATATAATTTGGGCTACTGCACATGTAAGAGGTGGTATGGAAAAAGGAATGAAATGGTGGAAAGAAGGAAAATTAACTAATAAAAAAAATACATTTGAAGATTATATCTATGCAGCAAAATATTTAATTGATAAGAAATATACTTCAAAAGGTAAAATAATTGGTATGGGAGGTTCTGCTGGTGGCTTATTAATGGGTGCAGTAGTAAATAAATCACCTGAAATTTTTTTAGGTATAATTATGGCTGTTCCTTTTGTAGATTCTTTAACTACAAATTTAGATCACTCTTTGCCTTTGACTGTTGGAGAGTTTGATGAATTTGGAAATGCTAAAGAAAATAAAGAGCATTTTGATTATATTTTTTCATACGCTCCATATAATAATATTAAAAAAATGGATTATCCAAATATACTAATTACAACAAGTTTGAGTGATAATAGAGTATTATTTGATGAGCCAGCAAAATTTACGGCAAAACTAAGAGAATACAAAACTGATAATAATTTACTTCTTCTTAAAACAGAAATGAATGCTGGGCATGGTGGAAAATCTGGAAGAGATGGAGCCATAGAAGAGATTGCAATTGATTACGCTTTTGCATTAAAAATTTCCAAAAAAATTTGATAAATCCAATCTTGAAATTTATCAATTAATTACTAAATAAAGATGGTAAGTCGCCTAATGGGGCTTACAAAAATAAACTTGCTTAAAAAGGAGGATATTATGACAAGTAAGGATCTATCTATATTTAACTCACTAAGACCTTTTTCGATTGGTTTTGACGACATGTTTGATCAGTTTGAAAATATGCTTGGTAACGGTAATATGACTATGCAATCAAATTACCCACCTTATAACATCAGAAAAACTGGTAAGGACAACTATGCTATTGAGGTAGCTTTAGCTGGATTTAACAAGAAAGATGTTGAAGTCGAGTTTGAAGATAATTTATTAACTGTAAGAACAAAACAGGCTGATAAATCTGAAGATAACAATATCGATGGAGAGATTATTCACAAAGGAATTTCTCAAAGACAATTTGCAAGGTCATTTACTATTGCTGACGATGTAAAAGTAAATGGAGCTGAGCTTAAAGATGGTCTTTTGACAATATCTTGTGAAAGAATAATTCCAGAACACAAAAAGAAAAAACTTATCGAAATAAAATAAGTTTAACCTTACTTGCGGAGATTTATTCTTCGCAAGTAAAATTAAAAACATCCATTAGAAATAAATCCAATTACAATTGAATCTGAATTTATTTCAAATCTTCTTTCGCAAGGAATAAGATATTTTTTGGAGTTATAAACTAATTCAAGATTACCTCTTTCATTTTTAAAATCCTCATCTGGCAAACCAAGATCAGTCTTTAAATTGTTAAGAGATTTTCCAATATATTTGCTTAATTTTTCATTTTCTTTTTTTGCAATTTCGTCTGTTTTTTCTTTAATTGTTTGACACCCTGCAACGAGAGAAAATAGTATTAAAACAATAAATATATTTTTAATTTTTTGCATCAGTTTATAATAACAACTTAAATATAGCATAAATATAAACTTATAAGTTGAATTATGTTAATAAACTGCAGTTTTAAAGAGTAATTATAAATCGAATCGAATAGTCATCTATAATTAGGAGGATAAATGCTTGAAAATTATTTTAATTATAAAAAACACAAAACGAATTTTAAAACAGAAGTTATAGCAGGGACAACTACGTTCTTAACTATGGCATATATAATGTTTTTAAATCCATTTATATTATCAGGAGAGTTTGCTGGGCCAGAAAAAGGATTTTTTGATTTTGGCGCAGTATATACAGCTACAATTTTAGCTACAGCACTTGCATGTTTTATAATGGCTTTTTATGGAAAAACTTGGCCAATTGGTCTTGCTCCAGGAATGGGCATTAATGCTTTTGTTGCATTTGGTGTATGTGCAGGAATGGGTTATACGCCTCAAGAAGCTTTGGGCGCAGTTTTAGTTGCTGGGGTATTATTCTTAATTATTTCTCTAACACCTATAAGAGCTTGGTTAATTAACTCAATTCCAAAAAGTTTAAAATTAGGAATTGGAGCTGGTATTGGATTGTTCTTAGCAATCATAGGTCTTCAAATTATGGAGGTTGTTGTCGATAATCCCGTCACTTTAGTTCAATTAGGAGACTTGAGTGATCCGCTAGTCTTATTAGGATGTGCAACATTTATAGCAATTATAGTTTTAGAAAAAATGAATGTTAAGGGTAATATTATAATAGGTATTTTAGTTTTTAGTATAATTGCATGGGCTGCAGGATTAGCTAAATTTAATGGTATAGCAAGTTCGCCTCCTCCAATGACTTACCTTTTTGAATTTGACTTATCCGCCGCAATGACTGCCGGAATGTCAACTGTAATATTCACATTATTATTTATTGACTTTTTTGATACAGCAGGAACATTAACTTCAGTTGCAAACGTCGCTGGCAAAGTTGATAAACAAGGTAAAGTTCAAGATATTAATAAAGCAATGCTGTCTGACAGTGTTGGTACAGTTGCTGGAGCAATGATGGGAACAACAACGGTTACAAGTTATGTGGAGTCTGGAGCTGGAGTAAAGGCTGGTGGAAAAACTGGAATGACATCTCTTGTAATTGGGTTGCTATTTTTAGCGTGTATATTTTTTGCACCTTTAGCAACTAGCTTACCAAAACAAATTGATGGTGCAGCTTTACTCTTTGTATCTGTACTTTTTATAAGAAATATTACTGATATAGAATGGAACGATATATCTGAGTCTGCTCCTGCAATACTTGCAATGATTGCTATGCCTCTAACATATAGTATAAGCAATGGTATAGCTTTAGCATTCGTCTCATATGCTTTAATCAAAATTTTTACAGGCAAATTTTCAAGCACATCGCCTGCAATTTGGGTTATTGCAATATTAAGCGTTGTTAGTTTCGCGGTAGCGTAGATTTATATTATAAATAGGGCTAGTTAGATACTAGTCCTATTTATTTTTTTTAATAATTTCTTTAATAGATAATTCTTCATAATGTTCAGTAGGTTGAACAATCCAGGGATCAGAGTCTAGTCTTATAGGACAAAAATCAGGTTCGAAGGTAGATGATTTTTTTTTCCATAAACAAGCTGTTTTCACTTCATTGATAAAACTCTTTGTAGGACCATAATTTTTTAACCATTCAATGCTTTTATTTAGTGTTAAACCAGTATCTGAAAGATCATCAATTAATAATACTTTATTAAAATCTTTGTCCTCAGCTAAAGAACTGATTTCTCTTGCAAACATTAGTTGCCCCTGTTTATCTTCCATACCCTCACCTGAGTAACTTTGAATAACAATGTATGCTATCGGAAGTTTTAAAATTCTAGACAAAATATCAATTATTGGTGCAGCACCTCTCATTATTCCAACTAGAACTGTTGGCTCATAATTTTGATGAATTTGTATTGCTAATTTCTCAACTATCTGAGTATATTCCTCAAAACTAACAATTAATTTATCTGCCATGGAATTAATTAACATAATTAAAATAATTTAAAAAGGAGAATTCATGAAAGCTTATTGGGTAGCGCTTTATACAAAGATTCAAAATATTGATAATTTAAAAAAATACGCAGAAATAGTAACTCCAATAATTAAAAGTTATGGCGGAGTTCCTTTAATCAGAGGGGGTAAATATAAAGTATTATCGGGTGATGATTTTCTAAGAACTGTTATTTGGGAATTTCCAAGTTTTGATGAAGCAAAAAAATGTTATAATTCAAAAGAATATCAAGATGGATGGCTTATTGCTAAAGACACGTCAGAGAGACATATGCAAATTGTTGAGGGCTTTAATATTGAATAGGTTCTGGATCAATACTTCTCCATAAGTACCATGTAGCCACTGAACAATAAGGTGTGAATTTTTTATTTAATAATGAGACAAATTCATTAGGTGGTAAATATTTTTTTTTATAATTTTTTGAAATTGCTCTTAGTAAACCTATATCTTGAATAGGCCAAATATTTGGCCTATTATAAGTGAATAGTAAAATCATTTCTGCAGACCACCTACCTATTTGTCTTAATTCTGATAGATATAAAATAGCTTCTTCGTCTGACATTTTAGGGATTATTTTTGAATTAAAAGTCTTATCTAAAGTTTTTTTAGCTAGGCTTTTAATTCCTTTTACTTTTTGTTTACTTAAACCACACGATTTTAATTGAATGAAATTTAATTTATTAACATTTTTAGCATTAATTTTATTGTTACATTTTTTTTTAAATTTGAGAAATACAGAATTGGCAGCAGCAACACTTATTTGTTGACCAATAATACTTTTGCATAATGAATAGAATATATCTCTTCTTGTTGTAAGCATAGTTTCAGAAGGTCCAGAATATTTTTTAATAAGTAATTTCATGACTTTATCTTTGTTAGACAAATATTTTTTAGCTTTATTCCAATATTTTGGTACTTTACTCATGTCTTGTAGTAGATGGAAATTTTTCTTTATAATGTATTTCTCTTTTTAAGATAATCAAAGATGAAAATATTACTAATAAAGCGCCTAATAAAGTTTTTATTGTTGGAATCTCATCCCAAATAAAATAACCAAATATTATTCCAAACACTAAAGCTAAATATTTCAATGGTGAAACAAGAGAAACCTCAGATAACTTAAAAGATTGACTAAGCCATAAATTTGCAAACCCTCCCAAAAATCCTATCATACATAACAATAATAAATCATTTAAGTTAGGCATTACCCATCCAAAAGGGATAGTAAAAAAACTAGCCAAAGTAATAGCAGCAGAAAAATTTAAAGATATAAGCCAAACAGGTTCTGTTGTGGAAAGTTGCCTAATCGTTATTGCAACATAAGATAATCCTAAACAAAAAATGATAGGATAGATATAATAAATGTTTAAAGATTCAAAGCCTGGTTCTGTGATAACAATTATTCCTATAAATCCTATTAACACAGCTAACCATCTGTAAAAGCCAACTTTTTCACTTAAAAAAAAAATTGAAAAAATTGTTGTAAATATTGGTGCTGCAAAAGAAATGCTAACTACTGTTGCTAACGGCAAGTTTCTTAAGGCAATAAATATTGC
>CACKKY010000026.1 GCA_902600855.1 uncultured Pelagibacteraceae bacterium
TTAACTGTTTTATCAATTGAGCCAAAAAATTTCATTCAGTCAACTGTTGATAGGGCTTCAAATATATTGTCAGACGAAATTTCAAATGATCAAAAAATTGAAAAATTAAAATTGATAGCAAAAGAAAGTGTAGATGTAAAAGGAATTGGATTTTATACATTGGGAAAATACAGAAAAAATTTAACAGAGGATCAAAAAAAAAAATACTCAGATTTATTTGAAGAATATTTTCTTAAAAGTTTTTCAAGTAGACTTGTAGAATATACTGATCCTCAAATTAATGTTGATGCTCAAGAAGTGTTGAACAAAAATTATACAATAGTAAATAGTACATTAAAAGGAACTGATAAAAGACCTGAAATTAAAATTGATTGGAGAGTATATACAAAAATTCCAGAAAAACCTTTAATAAGAGACTTGATAATTGAGGGACTTAGCCTTGCAAGAACTCAAAAAGAAGAGTTTTCTTCAATCATTAATTCAAATGATGGAGATATTAATTCATTATTTAAAACTCTAGAGGATTTTGCAAAAGACTAACTAATAATTTTGGTGGGCCCGCCAGGACTCGAACCTGGGACCAATACATTATGAGTGTACTGCTCTAACCAACTGAGCTACAGGCCCTTAATAATTCTGTTGGTTTTACTTCCTTTTTAAATTTCAATCAAGTTATCATTTACTCGACTAAAACTTATTTTATTTAAATAATAAGAATGAAATAATAGATAGATATTGAATAATTGTTCATGCAATTCTGAAAGTCTTATGAAGTTAAAAGTAAGGATATCAAGAATAAAATTTATATTTTGATCAATAATATTCTCTGTTGGATTCCCAGGGTACAAACCAAACTTATCGACTGTGAAATCTGGCAAATAAAATATAAGAATTAAAAGTGATAATTTTTTAAGGTTTTTATTTGGTAGAACAAATAATTTAATATTTCTGTCTAAGTTAAATTTTTTAGTTATTTTAAATAGAATTAAAGGTAAAATACACCATATGGTCAAGAAATGTCTTGGCAGCTCATTAAATAAATTAGAAATGTTATGTAAATTTGTTTCATCTTGTTGGTTTAAATTTAAAAAAAAAGTTGGTGTGTTCCATCCAAAAAAATGTTGGCCCCATGAAATTTCTTCAAAAAAATAATAATTTATTCCAATTAAGTATAAATAAAATATGATTTTAGAATGTCTAAAGATCAATTTTTTTTTCCTTATAAATTTTATAAATAAAAAAATCGAAATTAATAAAGTTAAAATTTGAATATTTTCTACAAGTCCATTTTCGCTCCAAATAAATGGATTATATCCAGACTGATTATTGAGTGGGAGAAACTCAAAGAATTCACTAATAATATAATAATAGTGATAATAAATTCCCTCTATAATTATTACGCTAATTAAAATAATGATACAAAAAAAGTAAAAGTTGAAAGTATTCCTCATATTAAACAACAATAGTTTAATTATATTTAATATAAAAGACAAATGGTGGGCCGTGTTGGTTACGCTCCAACTACCCCTGCAATGTCAATGCAGTACTCTACTATTGAGCTAACGGCCCTGAGATATAATTTAACTTTCTAAGAAACTTTTAAGTTGCTTAGATCGACTTGGGTGTTTAAGTTTTCTTAAAGCTTTAGCTTCAATTTGTCGTATTCTTTCACGTGTAACCGAAAACTGTAGTCCCACTTCTTCAAGAGTATGATCCGTGTTCATTCCAACTCCAAATCTCATTCTTAAAACTCTTTCTTCTCTAGGAGTTAGAGTAGATAAAATTTTAGTTGTAGCTTCTCCTAAGTTAGACTTAATAGCTTGTTCTAAAGGAGCTAAAGCTTTTGTATCTTCTATGAAATCTCCCAAACTACTGTCCTCTTCATCTCCAACTGGTTTCTCAAGCGATACAGGTTCTTTAGAAATTTTTAATACTTTTCTAACTTTATCAAGTGGCATTCTCAATTTTTTTGCTAATTCTTCAGGGGTAGCCTCCCTGCCAAATTCACTAAGTATTAATCTTTGCGTTCTTACAATTTTATTAATTGTTTCAATCATATGAACAGGAATTCTAATTGTTCGAGCTTGATCGGCTATAGATCTTGTTATTGCCTGTCTAATCCACCAAGTAGCGTAAGTTGAGAATTTATATCCTCTTCTATATTCAAATTTATCAACTGCTTTCATCAAGCCAATGTTCCCTTCTTGAATTAAATCTAAAAATTGTAAACCTCTATTAGTGTATTTTTTAGCTATTGAAATTACCAATCTAAGATTAGCCTCTACCATTTCTTTTTTAGCTATTCTAGATTCTTTTTCACCCTTTTGAATTCTACTTACTAATTTTTTATAATCTGTAACTGAAATTCCAAGTTTATGACTAATTTCAATTAATCTCTCTCTTATATTTTTGAATTCTTCTTTGTTTTTTGTAAAAAATTGTTTCCAAACCAAATTAGTATCTAAAAATTTTTTTAAGTTAGGATTAATTTCATTTCCTATATAAAATTTGATAAATTCATGTCGAGGAATTTTTTGATCCATTGCTAATCTCAAAAGATTCCCTTCTAAAGATATAATCTTTTTATTTTCCACATAATGTTTCTGAACAAGTTCCTCGAGCACAGATGGAGATAATTGTAAAGACTTTATATTATCCAAGATATCTCCGACAATTTTTTCATAACCTTTTTCTTTTGTTGGAGAAAATATTTTAGAATTCAAAACACAATCTAGCTTTTCCTTCTGATATTTAATTAATTTATTATATTCTCTAGTAAGAGTGTTGATTGTTTTTAAAACTTTAGGCTTTATCTCCGTCTCCATTGCTGCAAGAGTTGGATTAAATTCTTCATCATCTCCCTCATTAGAATTTTCCTCTTTATCAATTTCTCCAGCATTTTTTTGCTTCGCGCTAGGTCCCGTTGACTCATCCTCCATATAATTTGTATCTATATCTATAATTTCTCTTACTAAAATTTCATCTTTCTGTAATTTTTCATTCCATTCGTAAAACTGTTCAGCTGTGATTGGGCTTTGAGAAAGTGCAATCAGCATAACATCTTTTCCAGCTTCTATTCTCTTTGCAATGGCTATTTCTCCTTCTCTAGAAAGTAGCTCTACACCACCCATCTCACGTAAGTACATTCTTATCGGATCGTCACTCTTTTCTATAGTCTTGCCATCTTCTTTGTTAGAATTATCTTTTTTCTTTAAAACCTTAAAATCAGATTTTTTTTCTACAAGAGAAACATTTTCATCTAAAATATGAATGAAAGCTTGAGCTAAATTTTCATTAGAAAGATTTCTTTTTCCAAGAGATTTATTTAGCTCCTCATAAGTAATGAAGCCTCTATGAGTTCCTCTGCCCATTAATCTGGCAAATGATTTTGTAATAATTCTTTCCACAGTAATATAAGTTTGGAAGTCTTATATAATGTCAAATTAACAAAAATCCATTAATAAATTAATCAGATTAATTGATATTTTGCTTTTTTTTTAGCTCTTTCAGCTCATTAAAGGTTGTTTCACTCATATCTTTAGAAAACTTCGATTCTAATTCTTGGATTCTATATTCTAAATCATAATTCACAAGATCTCTCGAGATATCATCTAGCAATTCTATCACTTGATTATTATTGTCAGGCTTATTTTTTAAAATGTGTTTAATGGGTGCAAACTTATTAATCTTATCCAATAATTGTTTGTCTAAATTTAAATCCTCAATATTTATTTGTTCACCTGACTTTAATCTTTCAATAGTTGAAGCAAATATCTGTTTATTGATCTCAGTAAACAACTTAATATTTTCTATTAAATGAATGTTAGCTTGAAATAGAGATAAATTATTTAAAATTAAATATAATAAAGAAAATTCTTTTAGCTCTACCCCACTTATAGATTGGCTTTCATTAAAATATTTTTTAGTAGTCTCTAAGGATTTAGTTTTCTTAACAAAAAACTTTTTCTTATTTTGATTAGAATGTGGTGTTAATTCTGCTATTTTTTCTAAGAAATATTCTAGAACATACTTTTTAATAAAATCATCTTTAATAGTATTTGCAATAAATCTAAGTTTTTTTTCAAATATTGCCATTGATGAAGGGTTGTTTTCAGTTTGTTTTTTATAATGGCTAAAAATAAACTGGTGTATGGAGAGTTTACTTTGTCTTGTAAAATCTACAAAATGGTTTTTACCATGTTTGTTAACATAACTATCAGGATCTTCTTCATCCGGTAAAAATAAAAAAGATATTTGTTTTTCAGGTCTTAATTCTTTAATAGAATTTTCTGCAGCTCTAACAGCAGCTTTATATCCACTTTCATCTCCATCAAAACAAATTATAATATCATCAAAGAACTGGTTTAAAGTTAAAATTTGTTTATCTGTTAATGATGTACCTAGGTTTGCAACAGCATTTTCAATTCCATTTTTACTTAAACCGACAACATCCATATATCCCTCAACTAAATAAATGTGATCTAACTTGTTAGATAATTTTCTAGCTGAATCTAAATTATATAAATTTGAACCTTTTTTAAAAAAATTTGTTTCGGGTGAGTTAATATACTTTGCTAAGTAGTCTAAATTTTCTATTATTCTTCCTCCTAAAGCAATAGGTTGACCTGAAATATTGTTAATTGGAAAAATTAATCTTCCTCTAAATCTTTCAACATACGTATTCTTTTTTTCATCAAGATAAAACAGGCCACTTTCTACTAAAGTTTGTTTACTAAATTCATTTTTTAATTTATCAAAAAAACTTGGATTTTTCTCGATAAATCCCATCTTAAATTTTTTAACTTCTTCTTTACCCAAAGATCTATTTTTTAAATAGTCCCTGGCATTTGAATAGCTTTCGTTTTTTAATAATTCACTGTGATAAAAATCAACGTACTGACTATAAATTGATAAATACTCTTTCCATTTTTTCTCTCTTTCTTCATCTTGTTTTGAAAACATATATGGTTGCATACCTGCTAGCTGAGCTAAGTGTTTAACAGCTTCACCAAATTTGAAATTTTGAGTTTTCATTACAAAGTCAAAGATGTTTCCATGCTCTGAGGTTGCAAAACAATGGTAAAATTCTTTTTCATCATTTACAGTAAATGATGGAGTTTTTTCTGTTTTAAAAGGAGAGAGACCAACATATTCTTTGCCTCTTTTTTTTAAAGCTACAGACTTTGATACAACTGTTGAAACTTTAAGCCTTGTTTTAATTTCATCAAGATACTCTTTTGGGTATTTCATTAACTATTTAATAATTCCTTAATTAGAGGACCTGCTTTTGCAAAATCAATTTCATCAGCATGTGTTTTTTTAAGCTCTCCCATTACCTTGCCCATATCTTTTACCGAACTTGCGCCAAGTTTTGAGATAACTTCAGCACATATTTTTTTCGTGTCTTCTTCACCAAGTTGTTTGGGTAAAAAACCTGATAAAATTTCAAGTTCATTTTGTTCAACTTCTAAAAGATCTGTCCTATTATTTTTCTTATAAATATCTATCGATTCGGCTCTTTGCTTAACCATTTTTTTTAAAAGCTTCTTAATATCCTCATCATCCGTGTCTTTTTTGTTGGGACCTGATCTGTTCACAATATCTAAATCTTTAATAGAAGATAATATTAACCTATAGGTTGATATTTTAGTTTTCTCTTTGGCTTTTAAAGCGTTTTTATATTCAGTTTCGATTGTTTCTTTTAATGCCATAATTTTTTTTTAATTTACTGCAAAGAAAAAATTCTTCAAAAGAAAAAATTGTTTTTTTACAATTTTATCATACATCTCTGTTGCGATAATAATGCATTTATTGTATTAACCTTTAACTTATGAGTTGTAATTGACCAAAAAAGCAAAAAAAACTAACTCTAAAAATTCACAAATTAATACAGGCGTTTTAGTTCTTGAAAACAAGAAGGTTTTTAAAGGAATAGGAATTGGTTACCAAGGAGAAGCTACCGGAGAAGTTTGCTTTAATACATCATTAACAGGCTACCAAGAAATTATATCTGATCCCTCTTATGCTGGACAAATCATAAACTTTACTTTCCCTCATATTGGAAATGTTGGAACTAATAAAGAAGATTGCGAGTCTGATAAAATATGGACTAAAGGAGTAGTATTTAATTCGGAGATCACTTCACCCTCAAACTATAGATCTTTTCAACATTTAGATGCTTGGCTTAAGAAGAACAAAATAGTGGGAATTACTGGACTAGACACCAGAAATTTAACTAATTTTATCAGAGATAAAGGAGCTCCAAAAGGAACAATTGCATATTCAAAAAACGGAAAATTTAATATTAGTAAATTGACTAACTCTACAATTAAATGGAGTGGATTAAAAAATCTTGATCTTGCAGAAATTGTAACAACCTCAAAAAATTATACTTGGAAAGGTCTTAAAACTTGGAAAAAAGAAATAGGATTTAAAAAAAATACAAAAAAGCTTTTTCATGTAGTTGCGATTGATTATGGAATAAAAAAAAATATTTTAAGATATTTTTCTGACTTTAATTGTAAAGTGACTGTTGTTTCTTGTAAAACTTCTGCTGAAAAGATATTAAATCTTAAACCGCATGGAATATTTTTGTCGAATGGCCCTGGTGATCCAGCAGCAACAGGAGAATACGCAATAGAGATAATCAATAAACTGATTAAAAAAAATTTACCAATTTTTGGAATTTGTTTAGGTCATCAAATTTTGGCTTTAGCTTTAGGAGGTGAAACAAAAAAAATGAAATTAGGACATAGAGGTGCAAACCATCCTGTTAAAAATATAATTCATGATAAGGTTGAAATAACCAGTCAAAATCATGGATTTGTAGTAGTTGAGGAAACCTTGCCAAAAAAAATTAAAGTTACACATAAGTCTCTTTTTGATAATACAGTTGAGGGAATAAGGCTAAAAAATAAACCAATATTTTCAGTTCAGTATCATCCAGAGTCAAATCCTGGACCGCAGGACAGTGTCTATCTATTTCAAGAATTTATTAACAATATTAAAAAAAATGCCAAAAAGAAAAGATATTAAAAAGATTTTAGTTGTGGGAGCTGGACCCATTATTATTGGCCAAGCTTGTGAATTTGATTATTCAGGAACCCAAGCGTGCAAAGCATTAAAAGATGAGGGTTATAAAGTTATTTTAATAAACTCAAACCCAGCAACAATTATGACAGATCCAAACGTTGCAGACAAGACCTATATTGAACCAATTACTCTAGAAGTTTTGGAAAAAATTCTTAAAAAAGAAAGACCTGATGCAATTCTTCCAACAATGGGTGGTCAGACCGCGCTTAATCTTGCAATGGAAGCTGAGAAAAAAGGAGTTTTAAAAAAATATAAGATTGAACTTATTGGTGCAAATTCAAAAGCAATTGCCAATGCAGAGGATAGAAAAAAATTTAGAAAGAATATGATTGATATTGGCTTAGATTTACCTAAGTCTGAAATCGTAAATAATATTAACCAAGCAGCTAAAGTTTTAAAAAAATCGGCCTTCCCGCAATTATAAGACCGGCTTTTACACTTGGAGGTCTTGGTGGTGGTATAGCTAAAAATAAAAAGGACTACCTAAAAATAATTAAAAATGGCTTACACGAATCACCAGTTAACCAGGTATTAGTAGAAGAATGTTTAGAGGGATGGAAAGAATTTGAGATGGAAGTTGTAAGAGATAAAAAAGATAATTGTATTATTATATGCTCCATTGAAAATGTTGATCCAATGGGAATTCATACTGGAGACTCTGTAACAGTTGCCCCGGCTCTAACTCTTACTGATAAAGAGTATCAAGTCATGAGAAATGCTTCTATTGCTTGTTTAAGAAAAATTGGAGTGGAAACAGGTGGATCTAATGT
>CACKKY010000027.1 GCA_902600855.1 uncultured Pelagibacteraceae bacterium
ATTGAATTCTTTTCAAGATTTTCTATTTCGTTGAAGTTTTTTGCTCTAAAATCAATACCTGACATTACTTTTGAGGTATAGTAATGAGCATCTTCAAAATGCTGAGTATCATTTCTTACAGTAACATTATACCATGCATCACCACCTACAAAATTAGCAACAGATCCTGTGGCATCTCTAACTGTAGATGGACCTAAGACTGGTAAAACTAAATAACATCCTGGGCCAACACCCATTGTAGCGAGAGTTTGCCCATAATCTTCTTTTTCATACTCTGGTAAACCTATAGCTTCCGCCGCATCAAATATTCCTAAAATTCCAATAGTAGTATTGATTATAAATCTTCCTGTATTTGTACCAGCTTTTTTAAATTCTCCCTGAAGAATATTATTAGGAATTGTAACTAAATTTGATAAATTTTCTAAAGAATTACTTACTCCTGATCTTACTGGTTTAGGCAATACTCTATAGACTGTTGCTACTGGTTTGAAAATTATTTTGTCTAAACCTTGATTAAATGCAAATGTGGCTCTATTTAAACCCTCAAAACAATCTTTCACCTCTGAAGGATTATTTTTTTTTAACAGTAATTCACCATCATCTCCTGCAATCGCATTGGAACTTAATCCAATTACAGTTATAAAGATAATAAGGTATTTTTTTAACATTATTGCCTATATATTCTATTTATACTAAAAATAAAATAAGATTTGATTAAAGTATACAGTTAAAATGTCCAATAAAATAAGCTTTAATTACTCTCCAAACTTTGATTCACAAAAAAGAAAATCTAAAAATATTAAATTTATTATAATTCACTATACTGGAATGAAAAATGATAAAGAATCTATTAGGAAACTAACTGATGAAAAATCTAGTGTTAGTTGTCATTACTTTATTGATCGAAAAGGAAAAACTACACTTATGGTTCCAGATTTATATGTTGCTTGGCATGCAGGTAAGTCTAGATGGAAAAAATATAGATCATTAAATAGATATTCAATCGGAATTGAACTAAGTAATCTTGGTCATGATTATGGTTATAAAAAATTTTCCAATAAACAATTAAAATCATTAAGTCGTATACTTAAATATTTAATAAAAAAATATGAGATTAATTTAGAAAATATTTTAGGTCATTCTGATATTGCTCCATACAGAAAGAAAGACCCTGGAGAAAAATTTCCATGGCGTGATATGAGTAAAAAAAAGCTGTGCCTATGGCATACATTAAAGTCTGATTATTTAAGGAAATTTAGAAATAAAAAAATAAACGCAATCCAACAAAAATTATTTCTTAAAAATCTTTCAAAAATTGGTTATGAAACTTCAAATTTGAACAAGCAAAAAAAACATATTATTAATGCTTTTCAAAGAAGGTTTAGACCAGAATTGATTAGCCCATTTATAGATGAAGAAATTTACTTGATAAGTAAAAACCTTATCTCACAATGATATGTTTGCTATTGAATTTTATTCAAATAGATAATAAAATAAAGTGCCAGATAAATGATTTGCCGCTTTAATTTTTTTTAAAGAGGAAAGTCCGGGCTCCACAAGGATACAGTGCCAGGTAATACCTGGCGGGGGTAACCCTAGGGATAGTGCCACAGAAAATAAACCGCCATAACATGGCAAGGGTGAAAAGGTGTGGTAAGAGCACACCGGTTCTATTGGTAACAATGAACGCTGGAAAACCCCACTGGGAGCAAGACTAAGTAGAGATGACATTGTTTAAAAACTAAAAGCCATCCTTGGCTAGTCATCAGGGTTAGTTGCTTGAGCTTAAGAGAGATCTTAAGTCTAGACAAATGGTGAATTTAAATGACAGAACCCGGCTTATAGTTTATCTGGCCCACCAAATTTAAAAGTTAAAAATAAAACATCCAAAGAAGTGTTTTATATAAAAAACAAAATTTATATAAAAAGTTTAGCATTTTTATCTATTTAGCTAATATATTAAATAAACTGACAATAATTAATTGTAATATCAATTTTTATATAATCCCTAACTACTAAATCACTTGAAATTTGGCTCAGAATCAACGTTTGACTATTTTTTTAAATACCCATATATTCCCATATATTCCCAATTATGGAATTTATGAATTTTAAAATATATGTTTTTATCTACTTACGAGAACAAATTAGACAAAAAAGGGAGAGTATCAGTGCCTGCTAGTTTTAGGTCTTATTTATCAAACTTAGGTTATAATGGCGTTATTTGTTATCCATCTTTTAATAATTCGTCAATAGAAGCATGTTCACAAGATAGAATTGAAAAAATTTCTTCTGCAATTGACTCTTTAAATCCTTTTGAAGAAAAAAGAGATTATTTTGCAACATCAATTTTAGCAGAGAGTACAAATTTACAGTTTGATGGTGAAGGAAGAATATCTCTTTCTTCAAAATTACTAAAACATGCGAAGATAAAAAATAATATGGTATTTGTTGGCCAAGGTCATATTTTCCAAATATGGGAACCAACAGCATTTGATAGATTTAAGACATCGGCAAGAAAAAAAGCAAATTTAAATCGAGCAAGTCTTAAATGGGACAAACACTTTAACAACAATGAGGGGAAATAAGATGACAATTAACTTTAAAGCACCAGAAATAAAAGAATTACAACCAAGACTATTAGTACTAGGCGTAGGTGGAGCAGGTGGAAATGCAATTAATGAAATGATAGAAAATAATATGCAAGGAGTAGAGTTTATAGCTGTAAATACTGATGCTCAAGATTTAAAGTTGAGTAAAGCAAAATCAAGAATTCAAATTGGGTTAAATTTAACCAAAGGTTTAGGAGCTGGTGCAAAACTCGATATTGGACAAGCAGCTGCCGACGAATCTTTAAATGAAATAGTAAATACACTTCAGGGTGCAAATATGGTTTTTATAGCAGCTGGTATGGGCGGTGGAACGGGCACTGGTGCTGCTCATGTCATCGCAAGAGCTGCTAAAGAATTAAATATTCTAACTGTAGGTGTTGTGACTCTCCCTTTTTTATATGAAGGCCCCTCTAGAATGAGAAGAGCACAACTAGGTTTGGAGGAATTAAGAAAACACGTTGATACAATAATTGTTATTCCAAATCAAAATCTTTTTAAGATAGCAAATGAGCAGACAACATTTGAAGAGTCATTCAATCTTTCAAATAATGTTTTGATGCATGGTGTTCAAAGTATTACTGATTTAATGGTAAGGCCTGGGCTAATAAATCTAGATTTTGCAGATGTTGAAACAGTCATGGCTTCTATGGGTAAAGCAATGATGGGAACTGGAGAAGCTGAAGGAGAAGGACGAGCTCTTAAGGCTGCTGAAATGGCAATTAGCAACCCATTAATTGATGACTATACTTTAAAAGGTGCAAAAGGATTATTGGTAAACATTACTGGAGGTAAAGATCTAAAACTTTTTGAGGTTGATGAGGCTGTAAATAAAGTAAGAGCAGAAGTGGACCCAGAAGCAGAGTTAATAATTGGTGCTATAACGGATTCCGAATTAGATGGTAAAATGAGAGTGTCAATAGTTGCAACTTCTTTAGATGGCCAACAACCTGAGTCGAAATCAGTTGTAAATATGGTACATCGGATCCAAAATCGTAATCCTGGGTATTCTGATTTTTCAAATTTGGGATCCTCACCGTCTTTAAATTTTACAAATATAACTGCATCAAATCCTGTCACACACGGAGCTAATGCATTAAAACTTGAAAATGAAATTATTCAGGAACAACAAGAAGAAAGCAATCAAAATCAAATGATGAGTGATAATAATACACAAAATATTAACATGGAAAGTATTATTGGAGAAAATTCTATTAATGAAGTAGAAAAATCTTTTGCTCAAGAGGCAATGGAAGTAAATCAGGAAAATATTCAAGAGAATAAACTCCAAGAAGAAGTTTCAAATGATTTAAAAGAATTTGGTGTTGATTCTGATTCACCAGATTTATTTAACTCAGAAAATGAAAACTCAACTCCCGAAGATTTATTGTCACCAAATGAAGAGGAAGATGATGATCTTGAGATACCAGCATTCTTGAGAAGACAAAAAAATTAATGGTCTTCAAAGAAATAAATGGACGCCACCATAGTACCGAAAGTGCAAAAGCATTATCCGGTACTGCTAAAAGAAATTATTAGCGTTATTTCCCCTCAACATGGTGGCACATTTATTGATTGTACATTTGGTCAAGGTGGATATTCTAAAAAAATTTTAGAATTTAAAAATACAAATTTAATAGCTATAGATAGAGATAAAGAAAGTGAGAAAGTCGCTTATCAATTTAAGAAAAAATTTAAAGATAGGTTTATTTTCAAAAATATTAAATTTAGTCAATTAAATAATCTAAAACTAAAAAATCAAAATATAAAAGCTGTAATTTTCGATTTAGGTTATTCTTATACTCAAATAAAGGATCCAGAGAAAGGTTTGTCATTTGAGTCTAGTGGAAAATTAAATATGCGCTTAGGTTTAAACAATTATTCAGCAGAAGACGCAATAAATAAACTTGATGAAAAAGAATTAGAAAAAATATTTAAGTTTTTTGGTGACGAAAAAGAAGGAAAATATATTGCTAGAAATATTGTTAAAGAAAGATTAATAAATAGAATTGATGTTAAGACTTTAATAAAAATCATTGATAAATCAAAAAAAAGAAAAAATTTTAAAGTTCATAATGCGACTAAAGTTTTTCAGTCACTAAGAATATTTGTAAATAGAGAAATTAGTGAATTAATTTTGGGACTAATTAATGCAACTAAAATTTTAAAGAAGGGAGGTGTTTTGGGTGTAGTAACATTTCATTCCATAGAGGATAAAATAGTAAAATATTTTTTTAAAAGTCTTTCAGAAAATAAAAGTATTTCAAGATATAGTCCAGTCGTTGAACAAGCTGAAATTTTGTTTGATTTAATCCAAAAAAAACCTGTTATACCATCAAATGAAGAGATAAATGAAAATCCGCCCTCAAGATCTGCTAAATTTAGGTATGTAATAAAAAAAACTGACTTTTATAATTTTAACACCGATATTAAGGATAAATTTAAAGATTTGATAGAAATTGAAAATTTTGGAGACAAATTGTGAAAAAATTATTTTTAGCAATTGTTATTTTTTTTTTAGTTTTATCAACAGCAATTATAAAAAATTCTACAAAAGAAATTGAAGATGAAATATTCGCATTAAGGGAGAATATAAGAGTTCTAAAATCTGAATTTGAAAATGTATCTTTAGAATATAATTATCTTAGTTCTGCAGAAAAATTATTAGAACTCCAAAGATTATATTTTGAAGATGAATTAGTTCAAAAAAATATAAAGGATATAAAAGTCTATGATACCTCAAAAAATTTAATAAAAATCCGAGATTTTAAAATTATTAATAAATAATGAAGGAAGATAACTCAAAATTAATTATAGAAGATTACAAAAGTGATTTTATATTTAAGAAGAAAGAAAATACCTTAAATATACAATTTAATAGAGTAGCATTTATTTTTTTTGTTTTTTTTATTATATATTTAATTTATGCTATTCATTTAATTCACCTGGGTTCGCGTAAAAATAAAATAAAAAATATAAACGATCTTTCTATAAATAGAGATCAGTTATATCGAGCAGATATTGTAGATATCAATAATAATTACTTAGCAAAAACTGTAAAATCAATTGATATAGGACTAAAGACGGCTGATATTATTGATAAAAAAAAACTACTTTTAAGTCTTAATATAATTTTCCCAAAAAAAAATTTTAAAGAAATTGAAAAAAAAATAGAAACAAAAAAATTTTTTTATCTAGAAAAGAAAATTTCAGAGGAAAATTATGAAAAAATAATGAAATTAGGTGATAAATCTTTAATTCCAGAAGAAAAGGTTTTGAGAATATATCCACAAAAAAATCTTTTTAGTCATATTTTAGGTCAGATAGATGATGACAATAGTGGTATTTCAGGATTAGAAAAATCCCTTAATCAAAATCTAAGACAATCTAAAAATGCAATCAAATTAACCGTAGATAAAGATATTCAATTTCTTATTCGAAAAGAATTACTTAAATATCAGCAAATCTTTAAAAGTAAAGGTAGTGCTGCTATACTAATGAATGTTAACAATGGGAACATTCTTTCTTTAATATCTTTGCCAGACTTCAATCCTAATAAAAGAAAAAATATTACTGATGTAAATTTTATCAATAGAGTAACTAAAGGAACATATGAACTTGGATCTGTTTTTAAAACATTCACTTTTGCAAGTGCTTTAAATGAAAAAATAATCGAGCCAGAAACTGAATTTTTAGATTTACCTAAGTCACTTAAATGCGACAAATATAGAATTCGAGAATACGACAAAGAAATACCGACAGATTTAACGGCAGAGCAAATCTTAATTAGATCTGGAAATATAGGATCTGTTAGAATGGGTCAAATGGTTGGTCCGGAAAAATTTAAATCATTTTTAGAAAATATAGGTGTATTAAGTCAAATAGATTTTGATTTTGAAGAAGTTGCGCTTCAAAAAAATTATGATTTTGGTAAGTGCAGGTTAGCAACTGCATCATTTGGTCATGGAGTTGCAACTACTATTCTTCAATTAGCCAAAGGTTATGCAATATTATCTAATGGTGGTTATGAAATTAAACCAACTCTAATCTTAAACGAAAAACAAAAAAACATTAAAAAGAAGAGGATATTAAACGAGGGAGTTTCAGAGCAAGTTGTAAAAGCTTTAAGAAAAATTGTAAATACAGAGGAAGGTACAGCTAAATTTGCAGATGTTCAAAGTTATGAAGTAAGTGGAAAAACAGGAACAGCTGATCAACCTGAAGGAGGAGCTTATTCTCAAGCAAAAATAAATACTTTTGCTTCTATTTTTCCATCATCTAATCCACAATTTGTTTTTGTAGTTATGTTAGATACACCAAAAAAATCTGATGATTATTATTATAAATATAGACATCAAAAAGGTGGTTGGAAAGGAACGCTTTATAATACCGCTGGATGGACCTCAGTTGAGGTTTTGGGCAAAGTAATAGAAAAAATTGGGCCTATTTTAGCCACAAAATATATAGAGGTTAAATAACGATGCATCTTGGAAACTATTTTTATAACATAAGCAAAAATTATAAAAATTATTTTTTTTCAGGTATCTCATTTGATACTAAAAGTATTAAAAAGAATGATATTTTTTTTGCAATTAAAGGAAACAAAACTGATGGTAATAAATTTATTCCAATTGCAATTAAAAAAGGTTGTAAAATTATTATAACTGAAAAAAAAACCAAAGAGCTT
>CACKKY010000028.1 GCA_902600855.1 uncultured Pelagibacteraceae bacterium
TTTTTTTTTATCTTTACTTATTATATTTAATAATGTTTTACCAATTGAACCTGTTGATCCTAAAATTGCAATTTTTCTTTTCATGAAAATATTAGAAAATATTTATTTTTAAAATTAAATATGAGAATGGAATTGCAAAAATCATTCCATCTATTCTATCAAGTAAACCACCGTGACCAGGAATGATTGAGCCTGTATCTTTAATTTGTGAGAGTCTTTTAAAATAAGAAACTATTATATCACCTAATTGACTGACTGTAGAAACTAGTAAAATAAAAACAACAAAACTCAAGTTAGATTGAAACTGACTTATAGATAAAGAAAATAAAGAATCAAATACATTTAAAAATATCAAAGTTAAGGCATATCCTCCAATCATACCTGAGTATGTTTTTTTTGGACTTATTTTTGTAATTTTTGGACCTTTAAAAATTTTGCCAAAAATATAACCACCAATATCTGTTGAAATACAAATGATTATTACGGATAAGAAATATAAATAATTGTTATCATATACATACAGTTTAAATGATGAGTAAAATGTTAATATCATAAATATAAAACCAAAAATATAATAGGATTTTTTTTTACTCATTTTATGCCATTCATAAGAAGAAATTAAAAAACATAAAAAAATGAATACATAAAATAAAGGAGTGCCTTTTATTATAAAAAAAAAAGCCAATGGGACTAAAATAATTGAACTTAATATTCTTTTAGATAATTCTTTATTCATTATATTTTGCCAAAATTTCTTTTAATACGTTTAAATTTTTTGATAATTTTAATATAGTCATTTTCATTGAATTCTGGCCATAATTTTTTTTCAAAATAAATTTCGGAATATGCTAATTGCCATAATAAAAAGTTACTTAATCTTTTTGTATCACCAGTCCTAATTAATAAATCAGGGTCTGGAATATTTTTTGTGTAGAAATATTTGATCAAGTTTTTTTCATTAATTTCATCCTGGCTATTACTAATTCTTTTAAAAGCATTGATTAATTCTAATTTTGATCCATAGTTAAGAGCAAGATTTATTTGAAGTATGTCGTTTTTAATAGTTTTTTTCTCAGCAGCAATTAATAGTTTATTTAATTTTTTTGAAAAAGCTTTAGCTCCTATTATCTTTAGTCTAATTTTTTTCTTATCAAGTTCACCTATCTTGCTAATTAAGAAATTTTCTAAAAGATTAAACAAATAGTCTATTTCTTTTTTTGGTCTTCTCCAGTTTTCGGTAGAAAATGCATATAAGGTAAGATACTTAATCTTTTGTTTTATTGTCTCTTTAATAATTTTTTCTATAACTTTTAACCCTTCTTTGTGACCAGAATTTCTTGAATTTTTATTCTTTAGACCCCATCTCCCATTACCGTCCATGATAATGGCTACATGATTTAATGGGTTCATATTGTCATTATTTCTTTTTCTTTCAAAGAAACTTTTTCATCGACTGTTTTAATATGATCATCAGTAATTGATTGTACGTTTTTCTCTGACGATTTTTCTTCATCTTCACCGATTTCTTTAGATTTTAAAAGTTTTTTTAATTCCTCATTTGCCTCTCTTCTTATATTCCTAATTGATACCTTACATTTTTCTCCAATAGATTTTATTATTTTTTTTAATTCTGTTCTTCTTTCTTCATTCAATTCTGGCACTGGCAATCTTATTAATTGACCATCTATTTGAGGATTTAAACCTAAATCAGATTTTTGGATAGCTGCATCAACTAAAGAAACGTTGTTTGCATCCCATACTTGAATATTAATCATTCTTGCCTCTGGTGTAGTAATACTAGCAACTTGGTTGACAGGCATTAGTTGTCCATAAACGTCAACTTTAACCAAATCAAGCATTGCAGCATTAGCTCTACCAGTTCTTAATGATGTTAGTTCCTTAGAGAATACCTCAATGGCTTTATCCATTTTAAGGCTGTAAGATTTTTCATCAAACATTTATTCTCCAATCTTTAATCTATAAAACTCTTTAATCTTTAAATCAGCTATAGAAAGTTCTTTTAAAACATCTCTTACTTTCTTTTTAGGTTCCATAACCCAAGCTTGACTTAAAAGAGAATTTTCTTCTTTAAATTTATTCATCTTACCTAAGCTAATTTTTTTTGCAATATCTTCGGGTTTT
The DNA here is from genome assembly GCA_902600855.1 of uncultured Pelagibacteraceae bacterium. Lineage (GTDB taxonomy): Bacteria > Pseudomonadota > Alphaproteobacteria > Pelagibacterales > Pelagibacteraceae > Pelagibacter. Next base: position 2,143 of record CACKKY010000028.1, read on the forward strand.
CCTGAATTTTTTAATTCTTCTGTCACAAGCTCTTGTTCTTTATCAAGTACTGATTGGTCTATTAAATTAGACTCCAAAGCTAAAGGGTTTGATGCAGCTATATGCATTGATAATTGTTTTCCAAAAGATTTAATGGTCTCAGAATTATCTTTAGTTTCTAATGATACTACTACAGCTAGTTTTGCAATATTGTCTTTTACCACTGTATGAAGATAATGATTATTAACAGAATTTGGATTTTCTATAGTTTTAGTTTTACCTATCGTTATCTTTTCACCTATCTTTGCAATTAAGGCAACAATGTTATTCTCTACAGTTTCATTATTTTTCATTTTAGATTTTTTTAGTTCATCAATATTTGAATTTTTTTCATTATTTAGTTCACTAAGTTCAGATACAAATTTTGTAAAATCCTCATTTTTCGCAACAAAATCAGTTTCACAATTAACTTCTATAATAGATGTTTTTTTCTCGTTTCCACTAACAGCTATAACTCCTTCTTTAGCGTCTCTAGACATTTTTTTTGATGCTTTTGAAATACCCTTCACTCTTAATATTTCAATAGCTTTTTCTAAATCTCCACTAGACTCCTTAATGGCTAAATTACAATCCTTAAATCCAGCACCTGTAGCTTCTCTTAGTTTTTTTACTTTCTCTATGTCACTCATATTAATTTAGAGTCTCCTTTTTGTTATCTAATGCGAATTTTTTTTCTAATCTCTCTCTATCAAGTGCTTGAACTGTTTTATTTTCATTTTTATCTTTATTATTCTTTATAGTCTCCTTTTTAAGTTCAACTTTTGGTATAGAACTTTTAGCATTATTAATGGTTTCTTTAATTAAATTACAATAAAGATCGATCGCTCTTCTTGCATCATCGTTTCCTGGAATAGGATAATCGATATTGTCTGGGTTAGAATTACTATCTAAAATTGCTACAATTGGAATTCCAAGCTTTACAGATTCTGCAATTGCTAATGACTCATAATTTGTATCAATAATAAAAACTAAATCTGGAATTTTTTTCATTTCTGCTATTCCACCCAATGATCTTTGAAGCTTATCTTTCTTAACGCTCATTTTTAATAATTCTTTTTTTGTAAATCCTCGATTTTCCGCAACAAGATCTATTTCCAATTTTTTTAGTTTTTTTATTGAGTTTGAAATTGTTCCCCAGTTAGTTAACATTCCACCCAGCCATCTATAATTAACAAAATATTGGTCTGTATCTTTTGCAACTTCAGCAATTGCTTCGGATGCTTGTTTTTTTGTCGATACAAATAAAATTTTACCGTTATTTGCGATAGTGTTATAAACTTGTTCTAAAGCAACTTTAGTAAGTTCAAGTGTTTGGGTAAGATCAATAATGTGTATTGAGTCTCTTTTTCCAAAAATATATTTTTTCATTTTTGGATTCCATCTTAAAGTTTTATGACCAAGATGAACGCCAGCTTCTAGTAATTGTTGTATAGTTACGTTAGGTATTTTCATATTTATTCCCGGTTAAGCCACCACAGTAATTTCCAATAAAGGACCGGAGGTATAAAACCAACAACTGTGTGAGTGTTAATTTAAAATTAAGTGATTATTTACTAATAATTTCTTAAATTAACAAGAGAATATTTAACTTATTGTGGTAAAAATTTCCTTTTTTCTAATTAAATTAAGTGATTTTCTATCTAAATTACGTAAGTTTTTTAGCTTAAATTTAAGGTTTTTATCCTCTGTTTTAAAATTTATATTAATTATAGTTTTACCTTCATCTTGAAGAATTTTTGAAATCTCTAGAACTTGATCATGAGTTTTAACTTCGAAGGAAACCTCATTAATTGGACTATTAAAGAGTTCCTTCAGTGAAGCTATTTTTTGAACATTAATACGTTTAAATCTATTTTCGTCATTTGATACATTTTTAATAAGAGTTAAAATTAAAGAATTACCTTCTTTAAGAATATCTCTATTAAGTTCTAATATATCTGAAAATATAAATATTTCAAAAACACTATTCAGGTCAGTTAACTTTAATACTGCATAAGAATTTCCTTTGGCAGTTTTTCTCTCTTGTAACTTAAGTAATGTTGCGGCAATATTTGCATCTCTAATTTCATCATTGGTATTAAAATTCATATAATCTAAAATCTTATAATCTTCAAAAATTTCTGTAAATTGATTTATTGGGTGGTCAGATATAAAAAAACCTACTGCTTCAAATTCTTTTGATAATCTCTCTTCAAATTTCCAATCCTCTACATTAGAAATTATATCGTTTTGATTTTCCTCATTTTCACTAAATAAATCAATTTGATTAGCTTCTTTATTATCATAAATATTTTTATTTTTAGAAATAAAATTAGGAATAGAGTCAAATAAGGATTGCCTATTAGAATTTAGACTATCAAAAGCACCAGCTTTGACCAAACCTTCTAATTGAAGTTTATTGATATCTTTTGGATTTACTCTATTTAAAAAATCATTAATTGAACTAAATTTTCCACTTTTTAATCTTTCATTAACAATATTAGAAATAGCCTCATAACCCACAGCTTTTATAGCTCCTAAAGCATAATAGAATTTATCATTAATTGTTCTAAAATCTGCAAAACATTCATTAATATCTGGTCTTACAATTTCTATATTCAATCTTTTAAGTTCCTCATAAAATTCACTTAATTTATTTTGATTAGAAATATCCATAGTCATAGATGCTGCAATAAATTGTTTTGGATAATAAGTTTTTAAAAAAGCGGTTTGATAAGAAATTATTGCATATGCTGCGGCATGACTTTTATTAAATCCGTATTCAGCAAAAGGTTCAATCTTTAAAAAAATCCCCGCTGCAACATCTTTTGCAATACCATTCTTTAATGCTCCAGAAATAAATCCCTGTTTTTGTTTTTCTAGTTCGGATCTTTTCTTTTTTCCCATGGCTCTTCTTAAAAGATCCGCTTGACCTGCAGTGAATCCAGATAATTTTTGTGCGATTTGCATAACTTGTTCTTGATAAATAATAACACCATATGTTGGTTTAAGTATTTCCTCTAAAAGTGGATGCAAATAATCAGGAGTTTGCTTGCCATGTTTGCAATCATTATATGTTGGTATATTGCTCATTGGGCCAGGTCTGTAAAGAGCAACAAGTGCAATTATATCTTCTATATGATTTGGTTTCATTTGAACCAATGCTTCTCTCATTCCAGCACTTTCAATCTGAAATAGTCCAACAGTTTTACCAGTGGACATTAGTTCAAAAACTTTTTGATCCTCATAATCAATTTTTTCAATATCAAAATGTTGGTGATACTTTTTTACTAATTTTTGGGTATTATTAATAACTGTAAGCGTTTTTAATCCTAAAAAATCAAATTTAACTAGTCCTGCATTTTCAGCAGAATACATATCAAATTGAGTTGAAGGTAATAGTAAGTTTGCTGAAATATCTTTATACAAAGGAACGACTTCAGTTAATTTTCTATCTGCAATCACAACTCCCGCTGCATGGGTTGCAACATTTCTATTTAAACCCTCCAATTTTAAAGAAAGATTGGTTAATTTTTTAACTCTAGGATCTTCATTAATTAATTTTTGTAATCTTGGTTCACCTGCAATACACTCTGTTAATGTTTGGGGTCTTGAGGGATCAAAAGGTATCATTTTTGATATACTATCTACAAAACCATAGGGTAAACCTAAAACTCTACCAACATCTCTTATAACCATTCTTGCTTTTAATTTTCCAAATGTAATTATATGTGCCACGCTATTTTTGTATTTTTGTGTAAGATATTCAAAGACTAAATCTCTTTTTTCCTCACAAAAGTCTATGTCAAAATCAGGCATTGAAATACGATCAGGATTTAAAAATCTTTCGAATATTAAATTATACTTAATTGGATCAACATCAGTAATTGATAAACACCAAGCAACTAAAGATCCAGCGCCAGATCCTCGACCTGGTCCTACAGGTATATCGTTATTTTTTGCCCATTTTATATAATCCGATACAATCAAAAAATAACTTGAATATTTCATTTCAATTATAATAGTTAGTTCGTGATCTAATCTATCTTTGTACTCAACAAATTTTGTATTTTTTTCTAAATCTTCAATTTTAATTCCAAAAACTTTTTCAAATTTTATTTTTAATCCATTCAATGAATCATTTTTTAAAATATCGTCCGCATTACCACCTTTTTCAGAGCTGATGTTTGGTAAAATTGGATTTGAATATAATGGTCTAAAACTGCATCTTAAAGGAAAATTATAATTATTTTCTAAAGCTTCAGGTAAATCAGCAAACAATTCTAACATTTCTGAATTTGATTTTAAATAATGTTGATCACTAAATCTTATTCTAGATTTTTCATTAATATAGGTTTTATGACCAATGCAGATCAGAGCATCATGTGCTTCGTGCATATCTTTATTTAAATAGAATACCTCATTTGTAGCAATAATAGGAATTTCTAATTCTAAAGATTTTTTTAAATTAAATATTTCAAACCCTTTTTCATTTTGATCGTTATGTCGTTGTATTTCTAAATAAAATCGGTCACCAAAACTAAATTTTAATTTTTGATATAATTCAAGTATTTCACTAAATTTTCCTTTATCAAATAATTGACCAAATAATCCTAATACGGTTCCTGAAAAAATACTTACACCTTCATTATCTTTAAGCAATTCATCAAATTTTATGTGTGGATCAGAAAGCTCATCATTATCAAGATAAGACAATGATGAAAGTTTAATTATTCTTTTATAACCTGTATCGTTAAGTGCAAATAAAGGTAACAAACCTATAATACCATTATATTTAAAATTTATTTGAGTTCCAATAATTGGTTGGGTTCCAATTTTTGAAATTTTTTCTGAAAATTCTAAAGCACCACATAAGTTTGTGCTATCACATAAACCTAAGGATTTAATCTTATTTGATTTAGAAAAACTTTGTAAGTCATCAATTTTTAACGCACCTTCGCAAATTGAATATTGTGAATGAATTTTAATGTGGTTAAAGTTTTGGATTGAAGACTCAGACATTAGTAGATTTTATACTACCATCTATCATCTCCAAAAGGCAATCTGCCTTATTAGCAAAAAATCTATTATGGGTTGCAAAAATAATTAATCTATTAGAACTTTTTTGA
>CACKKY010000029.1 GCA_902600855.1 uncultured Pelagibacteraceae bacterium
TTCTAAAGCAATGCTCAAACTTGTTAGAATATTTCTATCATCATCAATTAAAGCTATGGTTTGTTTATGCATTCTATATTTTAAAAATACTAAATTGTTCTTAATAGGGCAATCCTATTTTATTTAATGGAGCATTCCCCAATTATCTCCAATATTTACGTCTACAGTCAAAGGTACGGTAAAAGAATGCTGGTCGCTTCTAGCCACACTGGTCATTTCCTCTTTAATCATTTTAATCATATTTTTTTCGCTATCTTTAGGTACCTCAAATATTAATTCATCATGAATTTGTAACAACATTTTAGATTTTGAATTTTTTTGATCTTTTAATTTCTTATCTAGTCTTATCATTGCTAGCCTCATTAATTCTGATGCTGACCCTTGTATCGGAGCATTAATAGCAGCACGTTCCTGAAAATTTCTTACATTAAAATTTTTATCATTTATTCCATTAAAGTGTGATCTTCTTCCAAAAATATTATTTACATAGCCACTTTTTCTACAAAATTTAATTGTATTATCCATATAGACTTTAATTTCTGGAAATTTCCCAAAGTATGCATTTAAAAATTCTTCGGCTTCATAGTTTGACACATTTATTTGCTTTGCCAAACCATATTGAGAAATTCCATAAATTATTCCAAAATTAATGGCCTTAGCTTTTCTTCTATGATCTTGATTTACTTTCTTAATGTCAATATTAAATATTTGGCTAGCAGTTAATGAATGAATATCTTCATTATTTTTAAATGCTTTTTTTAGCTCTTTCACATCAGCCAAATCAGCAAGAATTCTCATTTCTATCTGGTTATAATCTGCAGAAATTAACATATGATCTTTTTTGGCCTTAAATGCTTTTCTAATATCTTTACCGTCATCAGATTTAATAGGAATATTTTGAAGATTGGGATCACTTGAAGCTAGTCTTCCAGTCGTAGTTGCAGCTAGTAGAAAAGAAGTATGAACTCTTTTAGTTTTTGGATTTACATGCTCAGGTAAGGCATCTGAGTATGTATTCTTAAGTTTTGATAACTGCCTCCAGTCCAAAATTAATGCAGGAAATTTATTACCTTTAAATGCTAAATCTTCTAAAACAGACGCACTTGTTGCGAATCCACCTTTTTTAGTTTTTTTTAAACCTGCAATTTTAAGGTCATTATAAATGATTTCACCTAGCTGCTTAGGTGAACCTATATTAAATTCTTTTTTTGAAACTTTAAATATTTCTTTTTCTAATTTAATGATCTTTTTCTCAAATTTCAGTGAAAGGGACTTTAAAAATTTACTATCAATTTCTACACCTTCAATTTCCATATATGCAAGAATTTTGATTAATGGTTTTTCAAAAATTTCATAAATATTAATTAGTTTTTCAGATTTTAAGTTTTTAAGAAATTTATTATACAATCTCAAAGTTACATCGGCATCCTCAGCAGCATAATCTTTAGCTTGATCAACATCTACTTCACTAAAATTAATTTCTTTTTTTCCAGTTCCTACTATTTCTTTAAATGATATCGTTTTATGTCCTAGGTGTAATTCTGATAACGTATCCATATTATGTCTATTTTTTCCTGCATCTAAAACATAAGACATCAGCATTGTGTCTTCCATGGTAGACATTGTTATGCCGTTTTTAAATAAAACAATAAAATCAAATTTTATATTTTGGCCAATTTTTTTAACACTTGGATCTTCTAATAATCGTTTTAATTTTTTAATAACAATGTCTTTTTTTATGCATTTCGTTGAATTATGGCCAATTGGAATATAACAAGCTTTCCCTGTTTTTGAAGAAAGTGAGATACCTACCAGCTCTGCTTGATGAGGATCAAGAGAATTTGTTTCTGTATCAACAGCAACTTGTCCTAATTCTTCAGCCTCTCTAACCCACTCATCAATTTCATTTGGATTAGAAATTAAATAATAATCTTTATTATTAATTTGACTTTGCTTTTCTATATTTTTAATTTCTGAAAAAGAGCTTGTTAAATCTGGCTGTCCATATAAAGAAATAGCAGAACTTAACAATCTATTAAATTCCATCTCTCTTAAAAATTTATATAATTTATCTTTATCTATGCTTTTTAATTCAAACTCATTTAGCTGTATTTTTATTGGGGAGTTATGATCTAAAGTTACAAGTTTTTTACTAATTAATGCTTTATCTTTATTTTCTAATAGAGTTTCTCTTCTTTTGTTTTGTTTGATTTCGTGAGCAGATTTTAATAATTTTTCTAAAGTGCCATATTTATTTATTAGTTCAGCAGCAGTTTTTACTCCTATTCCAGGAACTCCCGGAACATTATCGCTACTATCACCTGCTAAAGATTGAACATCTATTACTTTTGAAGCATCGACTCCAAATTTTTTAACAACATCTTCTTCAGTTATAAATTTATTTTTCATAGGATCAAAAATACGAACATTTTTTTGATATAATTGCATTAAATCTTTATCTGATGAAACAATGGTAACCTTTGCACCTCTTTTAAGTATTTGATCGACGTAAGTTGCTATTAAATCATCTGCTTCATAATTAGGCAAATCTATAGAAGGTAAATTAAATGCTAGAACTGATTTTCTAATATACTCAAATTGTGGCGCAAGGTCATCAGGTGCTTCAGATCTATTTGCTTTATATTCGCTATAGATTTCATTTCTAAATGTTTTTCTAGCAGAGTCGAAAATAACTGCAAAATGAGTTGGTTTCTGCAAATTTTGATTAGATTTCGCATCTTCTAAAAGTTTAAAAAGCATACTGCAGAAACCGCTAACGGCACCCGTTGGCAGTCCATCACTTTTTCTAGTTAATGGAGGTAATGCATAATATGCTCTAAATATATACCCAGAACCATCAATAAGGTAAAAATGATCAGTTTTTTTAATTGTACTCATTAAATTTTACTAAATGTTATATACGTAATATAGTCTAAACTTTAATTTTATCTACTAATCACTAGATTATATTAACAATTAAGAGTATTATCCATTTAATGGAGTTAACGAAAAATATTACACAACCTAAAATAATTAAATTTTTGTTAGTTATGCTGCTTGGTTCAATTGTTTTAACAATTTCTGCGAAAATAAAAATTCCCTTTTACCCAGTGCCAATGACTATGCAAACCTTTGTGGTCCTATTTTTAGGAATTAGTTTAGGTTATAAAATTGGACTAGCTACTGTTGTATTATATTTATTTGAGGGAATAGTAGGCTTACCAGTATTTTCAAACTCCCCTGAAAAAGGTGTTGGACTTTTATATTTCACTGGTCCAACTATGGGATATTTAATTGGATTTCTAACTGCTTGCTTTTTGGCGTCTATGGTTAAATTTGAAGATAATTTTTTAGTTGTATTAGGTAAATTAGTAATTGCAACTTCAACTATATATATTTTAGGATTGTTATGGTTAGGAACATTAATTGGATGGGATAAGCCTATTTTTTCATTGGGAGCTAAACCTTTTTTATTGGCTGAAATATTCAAAATTGTTATTTTGTCATTATTAGCGAAGCAAATTATAAAAATTAGAAAATTTATCTAGGCGATCTTTTAGAAAGAATTCTTTGAAGAGTTCTTCTATGCATTTTTAATCTTCTTGCAGTTTCAGAGACATTTCTATTACATAATTCAAATACTCTATGAATATGTTCCCACTTTACTCTATCTGCAGACATTGGATTATCTGGAGGAGCAGCTTTCTTTTCTGGATCAGCTAACAATGCTTTTTCAACATCTTCTGCATCAGCTGGCTTAGCTAAATAATCAATAGCGCCCTCTTTAATCGCTGCTACTGCTGTTGGTATGTTTCCATATCCAGTTAACATTATAATCCTACTGTCATTATTTGTTGACTGAATTTGTTTTACAACCTCTAGTCCATTTCCATCTCCAAGTCTCAAATCAACAACTGCAAAACCTGGTTTTTTTGCTTTTACAGATTCAACGCCTTTTTGTACACTCTCTGCTTGAAAAACTTCAAAGCCCTTTTTTTCCATTGCTCTTGCCAATCTTTCTCTAAAAGGATTATCGTCATCAACAATTAAGAGAGATTTATTATCGAAATCATTGATATTTTTAAGTACTGGTTGATTTTTCATGAGACTTATATGGATATTAATTAATAAAAATCAAGACCTATTATTTGCTTTACTTTGTTTATCTATAGGCTTATTAGGAGGAAATTTTAAAGTTTTTTAAAAGAAAAAGCTTTTTTTTGTTAAATTTTTTTTGGAGGCATTTTTAATGCAAAAATTTAAATCAGTTGAAGAGTTAGTAAATCAACTAAAACCAGAAAAACCTGTTTATTGCATCAGGAAAAATTCTATTAAATCTTCAGTTCAATTTTTTTTAGACAACTTTCCCGGTAAAATATTATACGCTGTGAAGACTAATCCTCATCCTTATGTAATTAAAGAAATAATTGAAAGTGGAATTGATCAATTTGATGTTGCTTCCATTGAAGAAATAAAAAATATCAAGAAAATTAATAGAGATGTAAAATGCCACTACATGCATACTGTAAAGAGCAGAGAAAGTATTAAAGAAGCTTATTTCAATTATAATATAAAAACATTTTCCTTAGATACTAAAGATGAATTAATTAAAATTATTGAAAGCACTAACAATGCTAGGGATTTAGAATTGTTTGTTAGAGTGTCCGTGTCAAATGAACATGCGGAAATAGACTTATCTAAAAAATTTGGAGCATTAAACTCAGAAGCAACAGGGCTATTACGACTTGCAAAACAATACGCAAAAAAAATAGGTTTAAGTTTTCATGTAGGTTCGCAATGCATGCACCCTATATCATATTCGAAGGGTATAAATGAAATTGCGAATATAATAAAAAAAACAAAAATTATTCCAGATTATATTAATGTTGGTGGAGGTTTCCCTACAATATATCCTGACCTCATTCCACAAAGTTTGGATAATTATTTTAAAGAAATTAAAGATAGTTTAGAAAATTTAAAATTAAAAAAATTACCTGAAATTATTTGTGAACCAGGAAGAGCTTTAGTTGCTGAAAGTGGTTCTACAATTGTAAAAGTTAATTTAAGAAAAAAACAAAAACTTTACATAAATGAAGGAACATACGGAACTCTCTTTGATGCTGGCACACCAAACATTGTCTTTCCATCCAAAATGATTAAAGAAGCTTCAAATAAAATAATTTCTAAAAAACTAACTGCTTTTGATTTTTTTGGTCCTACATGCGATAGCATGGATTACATGAAAGGACCATTTGTTCTTCCAAATAATATAAAAGAAAATGACTATATTGAGCTAGGCCAACTTGGTGCTTATGGATTAACATTTAGGACTCAATTCAATGGATATTATTCAAATGAAATATATGAAGTTGAGGATAAACCAATAATGACTATGTATGATAAAGATATTAACAAAGCAAATTTGGTTGCTTAATGTCAAATCAAAAAAATGTTGGTCACAACAGTAAAAAGGATTTTTTAAAAAATCCCATAGAACATATAGATATAACTTCTTTTGATGCTCGAAAAATAATTTCCTCTATGGAAAAGATGTCATTTGTCTCTAGAGAAACCGCAAATGCAGCAAATATTTACAATGAAATGCTAAAAGATAAAGAATGTACTATATTTTTAACTTTAGCCGGCTCAACATCAGCTGCTGGGTGCATGAATATTTATAAAGACTTAGTCAAATACAATATGGTAGATGCAATAGTTGCTACAGGCGCCTCTATAATTGATATGGATTTTTTTGAGGCATTAGGTTTTAAACATTATCAAGGTTCACAGTTTCAGGATGATAAGGAATTAAGAAACAATTATATTGATAGAATTTATGACACTTACATAGATGAAGAGGAATTACAGGAATGTGATAAAAAAATATGTGAAATTGCAGATACATTAGAGCCAAGAAGTTATACATCTAGAGAATTTATTTATGAAATGGGTAAATATCTAAAAAAAAATTCCAAGAAAAAAGACTCATTAATTGAAACAGCTTATGACAATAATCTTCCAATATTTTGCCCTGCATTTACAGATTCTAGTGCTGGTTTTGGATTAGTAATTCATCAAGAAAATAATCCAAAAAAACATATGACTATTGATTCTATAAGAGAATTCAGGGAGCTAACAGAAATTAAAATACAATCAAAAGGATCAGGCTTATTCATGATTGGCGGTGGGGTTCCAAAAAATTTTATTCAAGATACTGTTATATGTGCAGAACTCCTTGGAAAAGAAGTTGATATGCATAAATATGCTGTTCAAATTACTGTGGCTGACTCTAGGGATGGTGCTTGTAGTAGCTCTACACTTAAAGAAGCTAGTTCTTGGGGAAAAGTAGATGTTTCTAAAGAACAAATGGTTTTTGCTGAAGCAACAAGTGTTTTACCTTTAATTGCAAGCGATGCATATCATAAAGGTGAATGGAAAAATAGAGATAGAAAAAATTTCTCTAAAATATTTAAATAAAAAAATTTAAAAATGAAAATTCCAATTTATCAAGTCGACGCTTTTACATCTGAAGTGTTCAAAGGAAATCCTGCAGCAGTATGTCCTCTAAAGGAATGGTTGCCTGACGAAGTTATGCAAAAAATAGCTCAAGAAAATAATTTATCAGAGACTGCTTTTTTTATTAATAAAAATGGCTCATTTGATATTCGTTGGTTTACTCCAATATCTGAGCTAGATTTAGCAGGACACCCTACTCTTGCTACAGCTCACGTAATTATAGAAGAGTTAAATATTAAATTTGATAAAATTATTTTCAAAACTAAAATTGGTGATACATTAAATGTCACAAAAAAAAATAATCTATTTTTAATGGATTTTCCGTCAAGACCTCCTAAAATATATGATAATATTGAATTAGTTTCTGATGCATTAAGAAAAAAACCCTTAGCACTTTTTCGTCATAGAGATGCTGTTGCAATTTTTGAAAATGAAGAAGATATAAAATCTATAAAACCCGATATGGAAAAGTTAAGTAGATTAGATTGTCCAGCAGTCATAGTTACTGCACCTGGAAACTGCGTAGATTTCGTATCTAGAAACTTTGCTCCAAAATTAGGAATACCTGAAGATCCTGTGACTGGATCAGCTCACTGTGAATTAATTCCTTATTGGTCTAAAACTCTTAATAAAAAAGAATTATTAGCTAATCAAATATCTAAAAGAGGAGGAAAACTTTATTGTACTCAGAACAATGACAGGGTTACAATAGGAGGCGAAGCGGTGACTTTTTTAAGGGGTGATATAGAAATATAAA
>CACKKY010000030.1 GCA_902600855.1 uncultured Pelagibacteraceae bacterium
CAGTAATGGTTGGTATACCAGCAAAAAATGTTGGAACAGCAGACAACGTATTTAAACCTTATGGAATTGCACCAGGTAGTGATACAAAATTGGATTAATGAGTAATATTCAAAATGACTTTATATCAGGTATTGGAAATACTCCTTTAATAAAATTAAAAGCTGCATCTGAGATAACTGGATGTAATATATATGGAAAGGCGGAATTCTTAAATCCTGGAGGATCAGTTAAAGACAGGGCGGCCCTAGCTTTACTTAAAGATGCTCAAGAAAAAAAATTGATAACAAAAGGTGGAATTGTTGTTGAAGGAACTGCTGGAAATACAGGAATTGGTTTAGGTCTAATTGGTAACTCTTTAGGATATAAAACAATTATCGTAATGAATAATAATCAAACCCAAGAAAAAAAAGATTTACTTAGAAATTTAGGGGCTGATCTTAGATTGGTAGAACCAAAACCTTACAGTGATGATGGTAATTTTGTAAAAGTTGCAGGAAGATTAGCTGACGAATTAAGACCTACAAATAACAATGGTGTTATTTGGGCTAATCAATTTGATAATACTGCAAATGCAAAAGGTCATTACGAGGGAACTGGTCAAGAAATTTGGGAGCAGACTGATGGAAAAATAGATGCTTTTACCTGCTCTTCAGGGACTGGAGGAACAATTTCAGGAATAAGTAATGCTCTTAAAGAAAAAAATAAGGATATAAAGATTTATCTTTCAGATCCTAAAGGATCTTCACTTTATAACTATATAAAAAATGGAGAGCTAAAATCTGAAGGAGGCTCAATTACTGAAGGTATTGGCTCTAGCCGTGTTACAAAAAATTTTGAAAATGCAAAAATTGATGACGCTTATTCAATTGATGATCACGAGGCGTTACCAATAATTTATGATTTAATTCAAAATGAGGGTTTAAGTCTTGGCACCAGTTGTGGAATAAATATTGCAGGAGCAATTAGATTAGGTAAAGAATTAGGACCAGGTAAAACTATCGTAACAATACTTTGTGATAGAAGTGATAAATACTCAACAAAATTATTTAATAAAAAATTTTTAGAGGAAAAAGGTCTTCCTCTCCCCTCTTGGTTGTAAATTTAAAATAATTGCGACAAATTTTTCGTAAAATTTACTCATATAAATACCTATCATTACAAAACTCCAAATTACATAATTGATATGCAATTATATCATTTCTGCATCAAGTGTATTTTAGAGTACCTTTTTAACAAAACACAACAAAGGAAGTGATATGAAAAAAATAATATTATCGTTAATTTTATCATTCTTATCAACAGTTTCATTTGCTGAAACTTCAGGAAAGTTTGATGCAAGTGGTATGGGTAGTTGGGAAATGAATGTTATGAACGCTGGAAATGGCAATATGGCTATAACTTATGACGGAAATGCAGGATTAGCAGATAAAGATTCTGAAAGCATCTTTCACAAATCTACTATGAACTGTGTGGGTGGATTAACACTTACAGCTGGAAAATTTGAAGATGAAACTGGTATGTGTACATTTTACCTTACTGATGGTGAAAAAATTTTCATAAATTATAAAGGTAAAGGAACAGGTGGAGTTGGCGGATCTGGAGACTTTTTAATTATTGGAGGAACAGGTAAATATGAAAATATTTCTGGAAAAGGTTTTTCTAGCAGACAAAATCTTAAAGGCAAAAGTGGCTTTGCTCATTCTATGAATCAAATGTCTGGTTCGTATACTTATTAAAAAATTAAATAAAAATCATGAGAAAGTTAATTACATTTTTTATATTTATATCATTCTCCTCTTTGTCTTATGCAAATATGAGTGATGCTGAAAAAAATAAAGCATGGGATTGTAGTGGAATTTATATGGCTAATTATTTCTTACCATCCGGTGAGACTTTTGAATATAGCATGAAAGAAAAATCTATGGCCTCAGTAAAAGTATTTAAAGCATACGCAATAGAAACAGGTATGTCTGAAGAGGAATGGGATAAAGGTTTTAATAAATCTGTAGATAAGCATTATGGATCTAAATATGATGAAGTTAAAACTGAAAATTGTCATAAATTTTTGGAACAAATAATCCCAGATGGTAAAGAAAGAGTAAAGAAAGTAGTGCAAACTTTATATTAAAATAAAAAAAGAAAGGAAAATAAAATGGACGTAAAAGAGCAAACAAAGAAAGCATATGAACTATTTGGTTCTGGAGACATGGAAACATTTTTTAACGATATGATTGATGATTCTATTGTCTGGACATTTCCAGGCAAAGAAGGTGTTCACCCACTTTCTGGAGTACATAAAGGAAAAGAAGCTATGATGGCTGCAATGTCTAAAATCCCAGCTACATGGCCGAATTTTCATTTAAAAATCTTAGATATGATAAGTGAGGGTAACAAAGTTTTTGTTAGAGTTCATGCTACTGCAGATAATATGGACACCATGTTTGGTCATTATTTTGAAGTTACTGATGAAGGTAAAACTAAAGTCATGATGACATTTGACGATACACTTTCAATGTACAATGCAATGAAAAAATAGGAATAATAAAGGAGTAAAAATGGAAAAAGAAATGTTAGCTATTTTAAGTTTTAAAGAAGGTAAATTTGAT
This sequence comes from uncultured Pelagibacteraceae bacterium, assembly GCA_902600855.1. Classification (GTDB taxonomy): domain Bacteria; phylum Pseudomonadota; class Alphaproteobacteria; order Pelagibacterales; family Pelagibacteraceae; genus Pelagibacter. The sequence continues at coordinate 2,607 of CACKKY010000030.1, forward strand.
ACTTTCATGGGTTGGATGGCATCTGAAGAAGGAATGGGTGTTAGAAAAAGCGTAGCCTATCCAGAAAAAACTATTCCTGGAATTAAACCTGATAAAAGTGGTGTCATGTTTAAAGTTTCAGTTCACAATGAAGAGGGTATGAAAGAATTTGTTGCTGGAAAAAACCCAATAGCAAAAGCAATTTATGAAGAATGTGTGGCAGGTGTACATCTTTATGAATTATCCAAAGTAAACATTTAATAAAGGAAAAAATATGAAAAACTATATAGTAACACACACTTTTAAATCAAAAGAAGCAAAAGCTAAAATGATAGAAGTTACTGGCTCAATGTCGATGGAAGATATGACTAAAGCAATGACAAGTGATAATGCAAAATGTCAGATGAGCTGGATCACACCAGGTGATAACTTGACTATGTATTGTTGGTGGAAAGGTACAGATCCAGAGGCAATTAATAAACAACTAGAGTCTATGAATGATTTTTATGAACCACATAAATTTGTTGAGTGCACTGATGATGTCATAAATTTTAACGCTTAAACTATGCCAAAACTATTATTAAATATGGAAGTAAAAGACTGGGACGTATTTAATAAGACATATGTTATAGGAGATAACAACAATAGAGAAAATGCTGGAATAAAGAAAATCTTTATTGGACACGAAGAAGATAAACTAAATAAAGTTCATGCTATTTTTGATATACCTCATACAAATGCTATGCGAGAATATATGGATAATCCTGAAGCTAAACAAATGGCTCAAGAATCTGGAATTAAGTTTGAGACACTATTTGGTGTAGTTTGTAAAGATTAATTAAATTGAAAAGGAAAAAGAAATGAAAGTAATTTATACAAGAACAATGAGAGTAAAAGATGATGGCCTTGGAAAAGCAATGGAAATTGGAAAAGGTTTAGCTGCTGTTAGAAAAAAACATTATCCAAATCACGATGTTTATTTTTCTTTTCAAATGGGTGGAGATCCAAGAACAATAAGAGAAACTGTAATCGGACCAATGTTTGAAGGCGATAATGAAGCAGATGCTAACATGTCGGCAGATCCTGAATTTATAAAACTTTTAGAACAATTGAAAGAAGTTGCAATTGAAGGTACTATTGAAGATGAAATAAGACCAATATTCACAGATTAAGGAGGAAAAATGGCTGGTGTTGAAGTAAAAACATTTGATAAAGCGGATGAGATAAACAATAATTTTAATAATGCTAAAATTGAAGCAGTAAAAGTTGGAAATCAAAGAGTAATGAAACTTACTTTACAACCTGGTTGGCAATGGTCAAAAGATATAAAGCCAACAGTTGGTGGTGATAGCTGTCAAGCAACACATCTTGGAGTAATTGTATCTGGAGCTGTTTGTGCAAAACATAACGATGGAACTGAATTGACCTATAAAGCTGGCGATGCTTACTCAATTCAACCAGGTCATGATGGTTGGGTAGTTGGTAATGAGCCTGCAGTTGTTTATGAATTTCATGGAATGTGGGGAGAATAATGTCAATTATAAAACAAATGGAAAAAATATTAAGTGAAGGTGATACAGCTGGAGCTGAAAAATTAATACATGACGATTATCAATTTTTAATGCATTCAACTGGTAAAACATTGGGTAAAAAAGATGTTGTGAGCTGGATTGGTATGAAAGATGTAAAAAAAGATAAAGTAAGAGTTCTTTTTGAAAATGATGAAGTTGGCTTTGAACATGCTATGGTAACTTTTAATGACGGAAATAAAGAAGCAGTCATGACTTATTACAAGTATAAAGATGGTAAAGTTGTTCATCAAGAAACTGGGGCAACCAAACTATCTCAATAGTGAATAATATAGATTTTTATTTTTCAATAGGAAGTACTTACACCTATCTAACAGTCACTAGAATACTTGATGTTGAAAATAAGCATCAAGTGAAATTTAATTGGAAACCATTTTCTGTTAGAGCAATCATGAAAGAAATGAATAATATTCCTTTTCCAAAAGAAAAGATGAATAAAGTTAATTATATGTGGCGTGATATTGAAAGACGTGCCGAAGGATATGGTTTTTTTGCAAAAACACCTGTTCCCTACCCTTTGTCAGAGTTTGATCTAGCAAATCAAATAGCCATTCTTGGTTTAGAAAAAGACTGGGGAATAGATTACATAAGATTGACTTATAAAAAGTGGTTCCAAGAAGGTAAAGAACCAGCAATAGAACCAAGTATTTCTGAAGTTTGTAATGAGCTAAAATTAAATAAGGATGAAATTTCGTCAGAAGCTTTAAAAAAAGAAATTCAAGATAAGTATGAGGCAAATACTAATAGCGCACGTGAAAATAAAATTTTTGGAAGTCCATCTTTTATAGTAAAAAACGAAGTTTTTTGGGGTGACGATAGAATGGAAGATGCTATTAAATGGAATAGCAAATAAAACTATATCTTGGTTTAAATTTAATTTAATATGACAGTATGAATATGACTAGTTCATACCTCTTTTTAATTTTAGCAGTTGTTTTAGGAGTTACATCAAATAGCTTTGCTAAATCAGCTCAAGGTTTTACATTAATAATCCCAAGTATTGTTACAGCAATTACAATTGTAATGTGCATGTATACTTTATCAATGGTTATGAAAAATATTCCTATGGGAATTACTTATGCTTCATTTGCTGGTTTAACAATTATTGCAACTGTAATTGTGGGTATAATACGATTTAATCAAATCCCAAATTTGTATTCAATCATAGGTCTAGCTTTAATTATTGCTGGAGTTCTGATGGTCAATTTATTAGGAAATAATTAATTATGATCTCTAAAAAATTTGCCCAGCCTTTATTCATGATTTTTATGTCTTTTGGAATGAGCGTGATAATGAGTGGTGTTGTTACAGCAGTTAACACAGAGGTAAATGCTGATTTTTTAGATAAATGGTTATACTCTTGGATGTATGCATTTCCAGTAGCTCTTATTGCAGCATTTACTCTAGCTCCTTTGATGAGACCATTGGTAAATAAAATTGCCTCTAAAGATTAGAAGGTAATATATGATTATTATTTTCTAAAACAATCTCTAGTTCTTCTGCAACATCTGAAATATTTAGTGACGAATATAAATGTGGAAACATATTTCCGTCTGATGCTTGTTCCCATAATAAATGTTCTAAATTAATAGTTTTTACTTTTAACAAAAGTAAATTGGGCACACCTTTAAAATATTTATCGAGTGTATTTCTAATTTGTTCTTGCTCAGAAAAATGAATGAATCCGTCTTCTGTATCTTTTTGAGATCCAAAATATTCTTTATTTTTTTTTGCATTATACCACTCTTGTTTGTCAATTATCTTATAAATAAATTCAAAATTCATTTAACTACCAAGATGAGCCTGGCTGTTTAAGAAAATCAATTTCCTCAGGTGTGGATATTCGACCTAAAATTTCATTTCTATGTGGGTATCTGTGAAATAATCTAATAGCTTTAGTGTGTTCTTGCCAAAATTTTTTTATCTTATGATAATCCTCATGGGATTTTAAATATTTATTTAATAAAAAATATGCCATATCATGATCACTAATTTCCTCGCTATGAATTAAGGGTAAAATCATAAAAAATCTTTGACCTTCATTCATAGTTTCAAGGTAACCAGCATAAACTGCATCGTTTACCATAAGTCTTGTTTTGCTATCTTTTTCAAAAGCTTTTTTATCATTTCTAAACAAATTTCTTGAAAATTGATCAAAAAGTATAACTAGAGCTAAGCAACTCATTGGTTGATCTTGCCAGTCATCATACTCATTATTGCATGCTAATTGATGATCGTTTTGAAATTTATTCTTAATTATTTGATCAAACTTTTCATCTTTTTGAAATTTTTTTTCAGTATTGGTTTCTTTAAACCAAAAATCTAAAATATCTTGTGCTCGTCTTGGAATCATTTTAACGCAGGTTTTAATAACTTTAAAAATTTATTATGAATCTTTTTATTTGATGAGACTAAGATGTTTCCCGCATTAATTGGATCTTTATTATCCCAAGTTGTGATAATTCCTCCTGAGGCTTTTATGATGGGTATCAATGGATGTATGTCCCATATCTTATTGGAACATTGAATTACCACATCTACCCTTCCCTCAGCTAAATGTGAATAACTTAAT
>CACKKY010000031.1 GCA_902600855.1 uncultured Pelagibacteraceae bacterium
GCTTTAAGCATAAGTGAGGTATTTGAAGATTATGTAACAGACCCTGTAATCAAAAATGTCGCAAATAGACTATTATATGTTTCTGCTATAGTAATTCCATTATTTACAATTATTTTATTAATAAACCTTAAAGTATGAGTTCATATAAAATTATAGATCATGAGTATGACGTTGTAGTCTTAGGAGCTGGAGGATCTGGCTTAAGAGCAGCTGTTGGATTAAGCGAGTCCGGATTAAAAACAGCATGTATCTCAAAAGTATTTCCAACTAGAAGTCATACATCTGCTGCTCAAGGAGGAATTTCTGCAGCTTTAGGAAATATGGGTGAAGATGATTGGAGATGGCATATGTATGATACTGTTAAAGGTGCTGACTGGTTGGGTGATCAAGATAGTATTGAATATTTATGTAAAGAAGCTCCTGCTGCTGTCATTGAACTAGAAAAATACGGTGTTCCATTTAGTAGGACTGATGAAGGTAAGATTTATCAAAGACCTTTCGGAGGTATGACTAAAAATTATGGTAACGGAGTTGTTCAAAGAACTTGTGCTGCAGCAGATAGAACTGGACATGCAATATTACATACATTGTACGGTCAAGCTTTGAAACATAATACAGAATTTTTTATAGAGTATTTTGCATTAGATCTTTTAATGAAAGATGGAGAATGTAAAGGATTGATTGCTTGGAATTTAAATGATGGAACTATTCATAGATTTAGAGCGCATACTGTAATTATTGCAACAGGAGGTTATGGGAAAGTTTATTATTCAGCAACTTCTGCACACACTTGCACAGGAGATGGAAATGCGATGGTTTTAAGAGCTGGATTACCTTTACAAGATATGGAGTTTGTACAGTTTCACCCAACAGGAATTTATGGACATGGAACTTTAATTTCAGAAGGTGTGAGAGGAGAAGGTGGATACCTTATAAATTCTAAAGGGGAGAGGTTTATGGAAAGATATGCTCCCAATGCAAAAGACTTGGCATCCAGAGATGTAGTAAGTAGATCAATGTCTATTGAAATTAATGAAGGAAGAGGTGTTGGTAAAGATCAAGATCATGTTTTATTAAATCTAAGCCATTTAGATAAAGATGTTATTGCCGAAAGACTTCCTGGAATTTCAGATGCGGCTAGATTGTTCGCAGATGTAGATGTAACTAAAGATCCAATACCAGTAGTTCCTACAGTTCATTATAATATGGGAGGAATTCCAACAAATTATAAAGCTGAAGTATTAACTGTTAATGGTTCAGAAAAAACTGTTCCTGGATTAATGGCGATAGGAGAAGCTGCATGTGTTTCAGTTCATGGAGCTAATAGATTGGGGTCAAATTCTTTAATTGATTTGGTTGTATTTGGAAGAGCGGCAGCAAAAAGAGCTGCTGAATTGATCAAACCAGGCACTCCTCACGAAGACATAGGAGAGTTAGAAACTCAAAAATGTTTAGATAGATTTGATAAACTAAGAAATGCCAAAGGAGAAACTGGTACGGCAGAATTGAGGCTTGCTATGCAAAAGACAATGCAATCAAAATGTGCAGTATTTAGAACAGAGAAAAATCTTAAGGAGGGAGTTGATGAGATAAGAAAAACCTATGAAGGAATGGAGTCAATCTCAGTTAAAGATAAATCTTTAGTATTTAATACGGATTTAGTTGAAACTCTTGAGTTTGATAATTTAATAAGACAAGCAGTTACTACAGTTGAATCAGCTTATCATAGAAAGGAAAGCAGAGGAGCTCATGCTAGAGAAGATTATCCAAAAAGAGATGATGAAAAATTTATGCAACATACACTTGCGTGGTGTGATGGTAAAAATACTAAGATAAGTTACCGAGAAGTACACAAGTCAACTTTAACTAATGAAGTTCAATATTTCCCCCCTCAAGAACGAGTATATTAAATGGTACAAATAAATTTACCTAAAAACTCAGTTGTTGAAAAAGGTAAATACTATAAAGATAAAACAGGATCTAAAAATCTTAGAAAAGTAAATGTTTATAGATGGGACCCTTCAACAGAAGAAAATCCAAGAATAGATACTTATGAAGTAGATATGGATAATTGTCCTTCAAAAGTATTGGATATTCTGAATAAAATTAAAAATGAAATAGATCCATCACTTGCTTATAGGCGCTCATGTGCTCATGGTGTATGTGGGTCATGTGCAATGAATATGGGAGGAAAAAATGGACTTGCTTGTACAACATCTCATGCAGAGATTGAAGGTGATTTAGATATTTATCCACTACCTCATTTAAATGTTAAAAGAGATTTAATTGGTGATCTAGATGGACTTTATAAACAGTACCAATCAATTGAACCATGGTTAAAAACAAATCCTAAAGTAAATTCAAAAGAAATATTTCAATCAAAAAAAGACAGAGAAAAACTCGATGGAGCATACGAATGTATTATGTGTGCATGTTGTTCAACTTCATGCCCAAGTTATTGGTGGAATGGTGATAAATACCTTGGACCAGCTGTTTTGTTACAAGCGTATCGTTGGATTGTTGATAGTAGAGATGATGAAAGAAAAGCTAGATTAAAAAAAGTCGCTGACGAATTGAAATTATATCGATGTCATACAATTTTAAACTGTACAAGTGCGTGCCCAAAGGGGTTAAACCCAGCAAAAGCGATTGCAGAAATAAAAAAAATGTTAGCAACCAGTAACATTTAAACAATAGACTAATTATATTTTTTAATCTAAAAGATCGTATTCATGAATTTAATAGAGCATTTTGTAGGTGGAAAATTAATTTCTGGCACCTCAGATAAAGTTGGAAAAGTCTTTAATCCTGCAACTGGAGAACAAGAGTCTGAAGTAAGACTAGCTTCAAAAACTGATTTAGATCAAGCAGTTAAAGTTGCAAAAAAAGCCTTTGAGGAATGGTCATTAAAACCATCATTACACAGAGCAAGAATAATGTTCAAATTTAAAGAATTAATTGAAAAAAATTCTGACGAACTTACTCAAATGATTGTTTCAGAACATGGAAAAGTTTATGAAGACGCTAAGGGTTCTTTGACAAGAGGATTAGAGGTTGTTGAGTTTGCCTGTGGAATCCCCCATTTACTTAAAGGTGACTTTTCTGAGAATGTTGGAACTAATGTTGATAGTTGGTCGATGCGCCAACCATTAGGTGTAGTTGCTGGTATTACTCCTTTTAATTTTCCTGCTATGGTTCCTATGTGGATGTTTCCAATAGCAATAGCATGCGGAAACACATTTATTTTAAAACCATCGGAAAAAGACCCTTCATGTCCAATTAAATTAGCAGAATTATTAAAAGAAGCTGGTCTACCAGATGGTGTATTTAATGTAATTAACGGTGATAAAGAAGCGGTTGATGCAATCTTAACTAATAAAGAAATCAAAGCTGTTAGTTTTGTAGGATCAACTCCAATAGCAAAGTATATTTATGAAAATTCTGCAAAAAATGAAAAAAGAGTTCAAGCACTTGGAGGCGCAAAAAATCATTTAGTTGTAATGCCAGATTGTGACTTAGATGGAGCGGTAAATGGATTAATGGGAGCAGCCTATGGCTCTGCTGGAGAAAGATGCATGGCTCAGTCGGTAGCCGTAGCTGTTGGTGGTATTGGTGATGAATTAGTCTCAAGATTATCAAAAAAAGTTGAGGCATTAAAAGTTGGCCCGGGTATGGATAAAAATTCTGAGATGGGCCCTTTAGTTACAAAAGAACATTTAGAAAAAGTCAAAGGATATGTAGATTTGGGTGTTGAGGAAGGCGCCACATTAGTTGTAGATGGAAGAAAATTACAATTGCAAGGTTATGAAAATGGTTTCTACATTGGTGGTTGTTTGTTTGATAATGTAAAAAAAGATATGAGAATTTATAAAGAGGAAATATTTGGACCAGTTTTATCTGTTATAAGAACAGAAACTTTTGAGGATGCTGTTAAATTGATTAATGACCATGAGTATGGAAACGGTGTAAGTATCTATACTAGAGATGGAGATGCAGGTAGGGCATTTGCTAGCAACATACAAGTTGGAATGGTTGGTATCAATGTTCCAATTCCTGTTCCAATGGCATTTCATAGTTTTGGTGGTTGGAAAAGGTCTTTATTTGGAGATAGCGCAATGCATGGAATGGAAGGAATTAAGTTTTATACAAAATTAAAAACAATTACCTCAAGATGGCCATCAGGAATTCGAAATAATAGTGCTGAGTTTGTGATGCCTACAATGAAATAAAGGAAAAAAATGACTAAAATATCTTTGATTGGTGCCGGACAAATTGGCGGAACATTGGCACATTTAATAGGAACTAAAGAGTTAGTTGATGAAGTAGTATTATTCGATGTTGCTAGTGGATTTGCAAAAGGGAAAGCACTTGATATTGCCCAATCTTCATCTGTCGATGGATTTAATGTAAAACTTTCAGGCACTGATGATTACAAGGAAATTAAAGACTCAGATGTTATAATAATTACTGCAGGAGTACCTAGAAAACCTGGAATGAGCCGAGATGATTTATTAGGCATTAATTTAAAAATAATTAAGCAAGTTGCAGAAGGAATAAAACAAAATTCACCTAATTCATTTGTCATATGTATAACTAATCCACTGGATGTAATGGTTATGGCATTTCAAAAGTTTTCTGGACTGCCTTCTAAAAAAGTAGTTGGTATGGCAGGGATTTTAGATAGTTCGAGATTCAAGCTATTTTTATCTTTGGAATTAAACGTTCCAGTGAAAGAAATAGAAGCAATGGTTATGGGTGGACATGGAGATACTATGGTACCTCTTCCAAGATTTACAAAAGTTTCAGGTAAACCATTGTTAGATTTAGTTAAAGATGGAAAAATATCTGCTGAAAGATTAGAAGAAATAAATCAAAGAACTAGAGATGGTGGAGCTGAAATTGTTAAATATTTAGAAAAAGGTTCTGCTTTTTATGCTCCAGCTGCATCTGGTGTGCAAATGGCTGAGGCATATTTAAAAGATGAAAAAAAACTACTTCCATGTGCGGTAAATTTAAATGGAGAGTATAATGTTAGTGATATCTATGCAGGTGTTCCAGTTATAATTGGTAAAGAAGGAGTTGAAAAAATTGAAGAAATTGAATTAGACAACAATGAAAAAAAAGAATTTTTAAATTCTATAGAAGCGGTTCGAAAATTGTGGGATGTAGCATCAAAAATTGATACCGATCTTTTAAATAAATAATGAACATACACGAGCATCAAGCTAAAGAACTATTAAGAAAATATGGTATATCAGTTCCTAATGGAGTTTTCGCATTTACTGTTAATGAACTTTTAGAAAAAGTTAAAAAGCTAAATACAAAAAAATATGTTTTAAAGGCACAAATTCATGCCGGCGGTAGAGGAAAAGCAGGTGGAGTTAAGATTCTTAATACAATTGAAGATTTAGAAAAATCAGCCAACGAATTATTGGGTAAGAAATTAATAACTCATCAAACTGGCCCCGAAGGAAAAGAAGTTAAAAGATTATATGTCGAAGAGTCTTCTGATATTCAAAAAGAATTCTATATATCTTGTTTAGTTGATCGCAAAAGTTCAAAAATTGCTTTTATTTCTAGTGATCAAGGTGGAATGGATATTGAGGAAGTAGCTTCTAAATCTCCTGAAAAAATTATTACAACCAAAATTGAGTTGAAAGAGGATATTTCAATTGAGGAATGTGACAATATAATAAAAATTTTTAATTTAAGTGGAAATTCTAAAGATGAAGCTATCTTACTTATAAAATCGATTTATAAGATGTTTGTGAGCGTGGATGCAAGTATGATTGAAATAAATCCACTGATATTGACCAAAGAAGAAAAAATTGTTTGTCTTGATGCAAAAGTAAATTTTGATGATAATGGATTATTTCGTCATCCAGAAATAACAGGCTTGCGTGATCTCAACGAAGAAAATCCAGAAGAGATTGAGGCTAGTAAGCATGATCTTTCTTATATCAAATTAGATGGAAACATTGGTTGTATGGTAAATGGAGCAGGACTAGCTATGGCAACAATGGATATCATTAAGTTATATGGAGAGGAACCTGCAAATTTTTTAGATGTTGGTGGAGGAGCTTCTAAAGAAAAAGTATCCGCAGCATTAAAGATTATTTTATCCGATAAAAATGTTAAAGGAATTTTAAT
>CACKKY010000032.1 GCA_902600855.1 uncultured Pelagibacteraceae bacterium
CTTAATACAGATGAAGCTCTCGAAATTACTCCTGAGTCTTGTAGATTAAGAAAAGCAATTCTTGATCCTCATGAGAGAAAAAAAAGTGAAAAATCTGGAGCTGCAGCTTAATTAAATAATTTATCAACTAGAAATAGTCCTAAAGCAACGCAAGGTCCAATACCAAAAGCAAATAATAAAGTTCCAATTCCTACTGTTCCACCCAAATACCATCCAATAGTTACTACTGAAATTTCTAAAATTGCTCTTACTAATGCTATTGGAAAATTTGAAATTTTTTGTAAACCAATCATTAATCCATCTCTTGGTCCTGCACCTAAATTTGAAACTAAATAAATCCCCCCTCCTATTCCAACAGTTATTACTGAAACAATAGCTAAAATTAATTGATGAATATAGTTTGAAGGTGTCGGTACAAATTTAATACAAAGATCAATCATTAAAGCAATTATAACAGCATTTAATATTGTTCCCATTCCAGGTTTTTGACCTAAAGGAATCCACAAACTTAAAACTCCAACACTTATTAAAAAAGTAATTGTGCCAATTGATAAGTTAACATTTAGCGAGATACCTTGGGCAAGAACACTCCAGGGCGATGCTCCCGTAAAAGAGACAATCAACAACCCCTCTCCAAGACCAAACAATGTAAGTCCAAAACATAGAAAAAAGAAAGTAGAATATTTTGGCTTAAAATTATGAGGTTTTTCAGAACTCCAATTAACTACTGGTATTTTTTTTATTTTTAAAAACATTTTTATAAATAATTTCTTCTATTATTGATAAAGTCTATTAGGGTGATTGCCAAATGAAAAAAATTTTTATTTTTCTAATTATTACTATTCATTCAAGCATATCTTTTGCACATATGGATCACTATAAAAAGTTTAATAAAATTGAAATGGAAATTTTTAGAAATGGAGAATTAATTGGATATAATTATTATTTTTTTACCCAAAATGGCGATAGAACAATTATCACAAATCAAATTAAATTTTCTGTAAAACTTTTAGGGAAAACAGTTTTCCAGGTAGAGGGATTTGGTGAAGAAAAATATTTTAAAGATCAATTGATTTCTTATAATTCTAAGACTATCCAAAATGATAAGGAAAAATTCGTTGATCTGTTATTTGACGAAAATAATGAAGAATTTGTTATTAAAGGTTCATCATATAGTGGAAAAGCTTCTAATAATAATATTGTTGGAAACTGGTGGAACCATAAAATTTTACAAGTTGATAGCCAAATTAGTCCAATTTCAGGAAGTATTAAAGATCAAGTTGTAACATTTGTTGGCAAAGAAAAAATTATTCAATATGGGCGAACTTATGATGTAGAACATTTCACGCTAAAATCAAAAGATATGTCATTACCAAAAAATAAAAGGTTAGACTTTGATATTTGGTATGATAAAAAAAATTCTATAATTATGAAAGTATCATATTCAAGAATGGGTAATTGGGAATACCGTCTAAAAAGTTTTAACTAAATAAAATTATTTTCCTGCAACGACCATTCCTTCAATCATCATGGTCGGAGAATTTGTAGAATATTCAAAATCTAAATCATTAGCTAAAGTGATATTTTGAAACATATCTTTAAAATTACCAGCTATTGTAAATTCATTAATTGGATATTTAAACTCACCATTTTCAATTAAAAAGCCTGTCGCTCCAACCGAATAATCTCCAGTAACTAAATTACTTCCATGACCAATTGTTTCTGTAACATAAAGAATTCTGGAATTTGAATTAATTAAATCTTTAAAGCTGATTTTTCCATTTTCAAAATAAAGATTACTAGTTCCTCCACATCTTCCATTTGACTTAAGATTTAATTTCTTTCCATTATACGTGTCTACTAAATAGTATTTTAGAATTCCATCTTCAACTAATTTTAGTGTACTTGTTTTTACTCCTTCTAAGTCGAAACTTTTCGAACCTAATCCTTTTAATATATCTGGTTTATCGTAAACATTTATATTATCTGAAAAAATTTTTTCATTAATCTTATCTTTTAAAAATGAAGTTCCTCTTGAGATAGCAGAGGATGATATTGCATTAGCAAAAGTACTTAACATTCCTTTCGCTATTCTTTTATCAAAAATAATACTTATTTTTTCACTTCCTATTTTTTTTGGACTTAGTTTATTTGTAGCTAATTTAGCAGCTAATTTTCCTAAATCTTTAGGACTTTTAATATCTTGCAAGTGGCATTTGCTACTATATTCGTAATCGCGCTCCATACTTTTATCATTTTTTGCAACTGTAACGCTTGTTGCAGTAAATGAAGAGGATTTATAGCCTTTGCAAAAACCCATACTATTAGCCAAGATAAAACTAGATTTATCTTCAGAAAAACTGGACTCTGTATTCACTATTCTCTCATCACTTGAAGCTGAATCTTCAAGTTGATTTAAATATTCAATTTTCTTATCGTTTTCTAAATGAGTGTTGTCAAATAAATTTAAGTCTTTAATCTCGCTAGCTAATAAATCTTTATCAGGAAGAGAATTAAATTCATCTTCAGGTGTATTTTTGGTTGTTTCAACACATTTATCAATCAATATTTTGATATTATCATCTAGTAGATTTGATGAAGATATAGATGATTTTTTTTTGTTTATATAGGTTGTTATTTCAATACCAAGATTATCAGATCTATTTGACTCATCTAATTTTTTATTTCTAAAATTGACTGTCTCAGAAATTGAATTACTTACAATAACGCTTGCATTTGTTGCGCCTAACTTCTTTGACAAATCTAAACAATAAGAGGCTTTTTTCTCTAAATAATTTTGATCCTTAACCATTTATAATTTTGTTCCACCAACCGTCATTTTGTCAATTAATATAGATGGTTGAGCGACTCCAACAGGGACTCCTTGCCCAGCTTTGCCACAAGTCCCTATACCAGGATCTAACATCATATCATTACCTACCATTGACACTTCTTTTAAAATTGACGGCCCATCTCCTATTAAAGTGGCTCCTTTGATTGGTGAACCAATTTTACCATTAATTATTTCATACGCTTCGGTACAATTAAAAACAAATTTACCAGAGGTAATATCTACTTGCCCACCACCAAAGCTTACAGCAAAAATACCTTTATCAACAGATTTGATCATTTCTTCTTGTGTTTGATTACCACTTAACATCATTGTATTTCGCATTCTTGGTAAAACAATATGTTTATAACTTTCTCTTCTACCACTACCTGTTGATCTAGTGTTCATTAATCTAGCATTTAATCTGTCTTGCATAAAATTTTTTAAAATTCCATTTTCGATTAACACTGTTCTCTCTGTCGGAGTCCCCTCATCATCAATAGTAAGACTACCTCTTCTTTTGTCTATAGTACCATCATCAACAATAGTAACACCTTCACTTGCTACTTTTTGGCCCATTAAGTCATGGAAAGCTGAAGTTTTTTTTCTATTAAAATCTCCCTCTAAACCATGTCCAACAGCCTCATGAATTAAAATTGCAGGCCAACCTGGGCCTAAAACTACTTTCATTTCTCCCGCAGGAGCTGGTTTACTTTCTAAGTTAACAGATGCAATTCTAAATGCTTCTTCACAAACATTTTGCCAATTATCATTATTTAAATAATCATCATATGATTGTCTTCCCCCAATGCCATAAACTCCCGTTTCTTTTCTTCCATTTTTTTCAAGCATCACTGAAACATTAAATCTAACAAGTGGCCTATTATCAATGAGAGACTCTCCTCCTGAACGAATAATCTCTATTGATTTTTGCTCTCCAGAAAAACTTGCTGTTACTTGCTTTACTTTACTATCTTTTTTTCTTAGAAAATCGTTTACTTTATTTAAAATTTCTATTTTTGAATTTAAAGTTTTTTGATCTATAGGATTAATATCATCATAAAATTTTTTATTAGATTTTAAAATTTTATGATTATAAGAACCACTACTTGATTTTAATGTTGATTTAAGACTTGCAGAAGAATTTTTTAATGACTCTTTAGAAATTTCATTTGAATGTGAATAAGCAACTATTTCACCAGAAATAGCTCTAAGTCCGAAACCTAAATCTGAATTATAATTTGAGCTTTTTATTTTGTTATCATCAAGTAAAATGGACTCTGATTTTGTATCCTCCAAATATAGTTCACCATCATCACAATTTTTTAAAGTATCTGATACGATATTATCGACATCATTTCTGGTTAAATCAGATTTATTAAAAAAATTACTCATTCAGTTTACATAATGGTTAAAATCCGATTTTCAACTGATCTTTTATCACATGTACAAATTTTGATTTAAAAGATATTAGTTAACAATGAAAGTTTACTTTAATAACTCATGCAAAATTTGTAGAACTGAGATAAATTTATATAAAAAAGAAAATATCAAAGAAATTGATTGGATAGATATAACCAATAATTCTTTAGCACAAAAAGAAACCTCTAAAAATGATAAGGAACTATTGAGAAGATTACATGTTATAGATGAAAATAAATTAATAGAGGGAGCTGAAGCGTTTCTTTATTTATGGAAAAAAATTCCTAAATATAAAATTCTTTATAAAATTTTTAAAGTTCCAGTAATATTTTCTATATTCAAATTTGGTTATGAAATTGTTGCATATTTTTTATATCTTAAAAACAAAAAACAACTAAAGAATTAAGCTAAAAAAAAAATTAAAAATTTGCTCAACAGAGACATTAATGCGATAAACATTATTAATATTACAGAATACATGTAAGTAATTATTTCATTTTTTTTTCTTCTAAGTCTAACAAATTTTTTATCATCTAGATCTGAAATATCTCTTTTTCCTAAAACTGGGTAGTCATAACTTAATCTCCAGGTTGAATGCCCTAACCTCGAGTCAAGATTGTTGTAATAAGTTATCCATGCAAGAATATATCTTAAAACTAAAAATAAAATTATCATTAGTATTGTGCCAATAATCATCCTAGATATTACTCAATATATTATAAAAAATTAAATATTAATTTTAGCCCTTTTTCTTGAAATTAATTGAGTTAAAGAGTCCACCATTGTATCAGATGCTTTAAATATCTCATTATTTTTAAACTCATGTGAAAGATTTTTTTCTGGATTAGTTTTATCTTCGATGACTATTCCTTCATCAGGAGAATTATTTTTTATGTAGATTAACAATAGCCATTCATCGTCTAGACTTTCGTCCCATTTTATAAAAATTTCACCTGTTTCAAATCTTCTATCAATACATCTAAATATAGACATATGTCTTGTTATATGTCTCTTATTCAATTGGAATACTAAACTACTGGCACTTCTATAAAAGCTTTCTAAGGCAAATTCTATCTTTTGCCTAGCCAAAGTATATTCTTTTTCTTTAATTAATAATGTTTCTCTATCTTCGTCTCCTTGAACTTTGACACCTAAAGCTTCAACTCTTTCTCTAATTTTTTGATCTCTAATTATTCGATATTTCTCTTTTAATTTTTCAATTCTTTGTTGAAGACCCGCATAATCTTCTCTCTTTTCTTTTAATGATATTTTTTCTAGTTTTTCTAATTCCTTAACTTCTCTAACTCTAAATTTTTCAATTTGTTTTTCTAATTTTAATTGTTTAAGAAATTGTCTTTGTTTTTCTGCTTGTTCTATTCTTAATAAAGCCTGTTCTTTTCTTAAAAATAATTTAATATCTTTGGTTCTCTGTTTATCTAATTTTATTTCCTCTCTTAAAGTCTGTTCATTTAGTTTGATTTTTAATTCTTTTTCTTTTTGTTTTTCAACACTTAATCTGATTTTTTCTTCTCTTTCTCTTTCTTGTTCTTCTATTT
>CACKKY010000033.1 GCA_902600855.1 uncultured Pelagibacteraceae bacterium
AAGAAATAAAAACTGATACATTTAAACTTCCAAAATTTAATTAATTCATAATTAAAGTTTCTTCTTTAAAAACTTTCATACCTCTAGATAAATAATTCTTCAAAGCATTTTTGTGATCTAAAGAGCATGTATGAACCCAAACTCTTTTTGGATTTTTTAAAAAAGACTTTTTTAAAGCACTGTGAAGTAAAAATGATCCCAACTTTTTATTAAGATATTCCTCTAGAAGACCCAAATAAGCTATTTCAATTTCATTACAATCATTATGATAAATTAATTCAAAATATCCTGCTATATCATTTGCTTTTTTTAACATAAACGTATCTACTTTTTTATCTTCAACAAAATTTATCCACTGATTGTCAGTCCAAACAAGACGGTCAATCCATCTATGTTTCTTGCCGATATTTTTATAAAAAAATTTATTTAATTTAAAATCTGGCGGATCTAGTTTTAAAATTTTTAACTCAGATGGTAGTTGTTTAATCCCATTAATCTCTTTTGAAGAATGAATTTCTAAATAATATCTCTTAACTTCTATTTTCACGAAACCATTTTACCTACAATTTCACCTCCAAATAGATGAAAATGTAAATGTGGGACTTCTTGACCGCCATGATCACTAATGTTTGCTAGTGCTCTATATCCACTGCCAATATCAGATGAGATGCCTAATTTTTTTGCCACAATATTAATACCTTTTATTAATCCAATAATTTCTTCATTTGAGGCGTTTGAACTAAAATCATCAAGGTCTGTATATTTTCCTTTAGGTATTACCAAAGCATGAATTTTTTTTTGAGGATTTATATCATAGAATGACAAAACAAATTCATCTTCATAGATTTTACTACAAGGAATTTCCTCTCTTAAAATCTTTGCAAAAATATTATTATTGTCGTAACTCATTTTAAAATCTTATTTATTTTTAAAATTTTAATAATCTTACCACTTTTAATTAGCGCTTCAACATCTGCACAATGATACTTTACAGACAACTTTTTTCTTGCATAATTTCTTTGCTCAATACATTGAGAAGCTGTTTTTATCGGATATTGCTCTATTAGTCTTATTTGACTGCTTTTAAATATCAAAAGAGCAATAAAATTTCCCTTTCTTTCAATACCGGCTTTATCTTTATACTCAGCTACTTTATTGTTTGTCTTCACTTTAAAATTAGTGATCCATTCATAAGCTTGATAAATGCCAAAAAATAATAGCATGACTAATATCAACTTAATCTTGCTCATTTATTTTTATAGCTAAAGATTTTTATCTAAAACAGATTTAACCGTATCACCCATTACTGACGGATTTTTTGATATTTTAATTCCACATTCTTTTAAAATTTCAACTTTTTCAATTGCACTTTCTCCATATGCAGAAACGATAGCTCCTGCATGTCCCATCACTCTGCCCTTTGGTGCAGTTAAACCAGCTATATAGGCTATAACAGGCTTTTTCATATTTTCTTTAGCAAATTGACCGGCCGCAACTTCTTGAGGTCCTCCAATCTCACCGATCATAAGTACAGCATCAGTTTCTGAATCTTGCTCAAATTTTTCTATCACATCTTTAAATGAACTTCCATTTATAGGATCCCCTCCTATTCCAACACTTGTAGAAACACCAATGTTTAAATTTTTTAATTGTTGAGCAGCTTCGTAACCTAAAGTTCCAGATCTACTGATAATTCCTACTCTTCCTTCTTTATAAATATGACCCGGCATAATCCCTAACATTGATTTACCAGGGCTAATTATACCTGCACAATTTGGTCCTACTAAAGTCATTTTATCACCTCTAGTGTATCTTCGCATGTATCTTTTTATTCTAATCATGTCGTGTGATGGTATTCCATCAACAATTGCTACACATGTTTTAATTCCAGCGTCTGCAGCTTCCATAGCGGAGTCCGCAGCAAAAGCAGGCGGAACAAATAAAATTGAAGCAGTAGCACCAGTATGTTTTACTGCATCTTTAACAGTATTAAATACTGGTAAATCTAAATGTTTTGTTCCTCCCTTACCTGGTGTAACACCTCCAACAACATTAGAGCCATATTTTATCATCTCTTCTGCATGAAAAGATCCCATTTTACCTGTAAAACCTTGTATAATAATTTTAGATTTTTTATCAATTAAAACAGTCATAAATTTATTTTTTTAAAGCACCGACTGCTTTATTGGCAGCATCTTCAAGAGTATTTGCTTCAATATAATTAATATTACTATCTTTTAAAATTTGATTTCCTTTTTCTACATTTGTCCCAGCAAGCCTTATCACTAGAGGAACTTTAATTTCAATTTTCTCTAAAGCCTGAACAATTCCTTCAGCTACCCAATCACATCTATTAATTCCAGCAAAAATGTTTACTAAAATAACTTCTACTTTTTCATCCATAGTTATTAATTTAAAAGCCTTAACAATTTTATCAGGTGTAGCTCCACCACCCACATCAAGAAAATTTGCAGGACTTCCTCCAGCTAATTTAATCATATCCATAGAAGCCATAGCTAGACCAGCTCCGTTTATAATATTACCAATGTTTCCATCTAAACTTACATAATTTAAACCCCTATCAGATGCAAAGACTTCCTTCTCATCCTCTTGGGTTTTATCTCTTAACTCTGAAACTTGTGTACGTCTAAACATTGCATTGTTATCAAAACTCATTTTGCAGTCTAGAGCTAAAATTTGTTTTTGTTTAGAAATTACTAACGGATTTACTTCAACCATAGTCGCATCTAATTCACTAAATGCTTTATAACAACCAATTATTGTCTCAGAAACTCTTCTTATTAAATCAGGTTCTATTCCTAAGCCAAAAGCTATTTCTCTTGCTTGAAAACTTTGCATACCTACAGCAACCTCGATTTTAGATCTTATAATTGTTTCTGGTTTTTCTTTTGAAATCTCTTCCACACTCATTCCACCCTCTGTGGAAGCTACAACCATTATACTCTCAGAGCTTCTGTCAAAAACTAATCCTAAATATAGTTCTCTTTCAATATCTGTGGCTTCCTCGATATAAATTCTATTTGCAACTTTTCCCTCTGGTCCAGTTTGATTGGTCACAAGTTTTTTACCAATTAGTTTATCAGTAGCTTGAGCTACTGCTAAAGGAGTATCACAAACGATGATTCCTCCAGCTTTACCTCTTGCACCGGAATGAATTTGAGCTTTAACTACCCATTTAGATCCACCAATTTCACGAGCTTTATTCTCAGCATTTTCTGGACTATAAACAATTCCTCCTCTTGGAATTGTTACTCCAAAACTAGATAATATTTTTTTTGCTTGGTATTCGTGAATATCCATAACTTATATTATTTATTATGTATTAATTTATCAATGTTGACAATGTTTTCTGCCATTCTTGCGGAAGCAGCATCAATCATTCTCCCATCAAGCTGAGCAGCTCCTTTTCCTTCTTTAGCAGCCATATCAAGTTCCTCTATAATTCTTTTTGCTTTATTCACTTCTGCTTCAGGCGGTGAAAAAACTTTGTTTGCAAGATCTATCTGGGATGGATGTATCGCCCACTTGCCCTCAATTCCAATTGCAGCTCCTCTTTTTGCTGCAGCAACATAAGCATTGGGATCATTAAAATCTCCAAAGGGTCCATCTATTGCTCTTAATCCGTAAGCTCTACATGTCATTACTAATTCAGATAAACCATGATGCCATTGATCACCAGGATAGTCTGGATTTAAACCTCCAATTACAACTGTCCTTGCTCTTAAGCTGGCTGCATAATCTGCAACACCGAAGTGTAAAGCCTCCAGTCTTTCACTTGATTTAGCGATTTCTTTTATATTAGACATTCCTAATGCAGTCTCAATTAAACACTCAATTCCAATTTTATTTTTTATTTTTTTATTAGTTTCTATCTGTGTAAGCATGCAATCTACCATATAGACATCACCTTCAGTTCCAGCTTTTGGAACTAAAATAGTATCTACATTTTCACCAGCTTGTTCGACTATTTCAACTAAATCACTATACATGTAATGTGTATCTAAACTATTTATTCTTACAGAAATAGTTTTTCCTTTCTCTCTCCAGTTCATTTCATTTAGAGCTTTAATAACATTTGCTCTCGCTGAAATTTTATCATTTGGTGAAACTGCATCCTCTAAATCTAAAAAAATGTAGTCTGATGCTGAATTCAAAGCCTTTTCAAACATCTTTGGCGAAGAACCAGGAACAGCTAATTCACTTCTTTGTAATCTGGATCTCGCAGGTTTATAAAATTTGTGGCTCATTTTCTAAAAAGTATATATTCATTTTGAAAAATTAAATACTTATTGTTTTTATAAATATTATTTGTAAGTTTATTTTTTTCTAGATGCTAATTCATTCATTATGTCCTCAATTTTGATACTATTAGCCTCAAAATACATCATTAAATGGTACAAAACATCTGCAGCTTCATGAATTTTATTAGAATTTTCCTCTACCGCTTGGATTAGTTCACTCACCTCTTCTAAAACTTTATCTTTTACCAAAAATTTATCTTCCAATAACTTATTAGTATAAGAGCCTTTGATTGGGTTTTTTTTTCGTTCTCTAGCTAATATAATTAAATCTTCTAAAATTTTTAACATATCAAATCCTAACAGGTATATCTTTTGAAGCCAAATATTGCTTAGCTTCATTTATAGAATATGTGCCATAATGAAATATTGATGCAGCTAAAACAGCGCTAGCACCAGATTTTATTCCATCCACTAAATGATCTAAATTCCCAACTCCACCAGATGCAATTACTGGTATATTTACCTTTGATGATATTTTTTGCATTAATTCAATATCATATCCAGATTGAGTGCCATCTTTATCCATAGAAGTAACTAAAAGCTCACCTGCTCCACATTTTTCCATTTTAGATGAGAACTCTAAAGCCTTAATTCCTGTTGAATTTCTACCTCCATGAGTAAATATCTCCCATCCATCGTTATTTTTTTTTGCATCAATTGCAACAACTATACATTGAGAACCGAATTTTTTTGCACTCTCCTCAACTACTTTTTCATTTTGAACAGCAGCTGTATTAATAGATACTTTATCTGCTCCACAATTAAGTAATTTATTAATATCATCAACACTTCGAACACCGCCACCAACGGTTAAGGGAACAAAACATTTTTTAGAAGTTTTTTTTACAACTTCATATATAGTATCTCTATTTTCATTTGAAGCCGTAATATCTAAAAAACAAATTTCATCTGCGCCACCATCACTATAAATCTTTGCTTGTTCTACGGGGTCCCCTGCATCTCTTAGATCAACAAAATTAATTCCTTTTACTACACGTCCATTTTTGACATCTAAGCAAGGTATTATTCTATTTTTAAGCATCCAATTTCTTAACTAATTCCTCTAATTTAATATCACCATCATATATTGCTTTCCCAACGATAATCCCTTCTATATTCCTATTACTTAATTCTTTAGCCTTTTTAATATCATCAATTGAGGAAACTCCACCAGATATAATTACAGGACAATTAGACATCTCAGCAACCTTTGCTGTTTCCTCAAAATTGGGACTTTGTTTCATCCCATCTCTATTGATATCAGTATAAATCAGCCTACTTACACCAAAATCATTAACTTCATTTAAGTAATCTAAAGTTAATTGATTAGAATTTTCTTTCCAGCCAGATACTGATAAAAATCCATTCTTTGCGTCTAAACCTAATGCAATCATATTTGAAAATTTTTCACACGCTTCTTTTAAAAAGTTTTTATCTTTTATAGCAGCACTTCCTAAA
>CACKKY010000034.1 GCA_902600855.1 uncultured Pelagibacteraceae bacterium
TAAATAGAGACGCTGTAGTTGCAATTTGTTTTGGATATCCTGCTTTTAATAAAAATAATATAGGGCTCAAAAATATTCCACCTCCAATTCCAACAATACCAGAAATAAATCCTAGCACTGAACCAATAATTATTGATAATAAAATTGGTACTTTCTTTAATTTAAGATCATCTTTACTAAATGATTTGCTCTCAATTAACAAAAAAATACCAGCTGTGATTAAAACAATAAATAATATGATTTCGAAAAGTTCTTTTTCGATTAAAATCGAACCACCTATGAAAGAAAAAGGTATGGATCCTATAATATACGGAATTAATAATTTTATATTTAGATTGCCAGATCTAATATAATTTATAGAATTTCCTGAAACTACAATTATGTTACAAAATAATGCTATTATTGGAAAAATATAGTATGGGATGCCTCCTATAATCATCAATGCCAAATAGGTAGATCCACCTCCAAATCCTACACTTGAATATAAAATTGCTGTTATAAAAAAAAATATTGATAATATGATCATATTAATAAAATATTATGAATGTAAATATAGCTTTACTGACTGTAACAGATACAAGAACATTTGATAATGATAAATCTGGTGGTTGTGCTGGAATGTCATACGTTATGGAATATGCAAAAGAAGTTAATCCCAATGATGAACTTATCGAAGATAAAGGTGTAAAAGTTTTTGTTGATTCTGCTGCTGTGATGTATTTGCTTGGAACTGAAATGGATTATAAAACAGAAGAATTATCATCCACATTTGTATTTAATAATCCTAATGAAACTGAGCGTTGTGGTTGTGGAGAGTCCTTTAAAATAGAGTAGGTTGTATTATTCTAAAATTTGCATATCAGTATTGCATAATTTGCATAACTAATGTACAAATCTTTTATGAATAAATTTGAATTTAAAAATCTTGTTAAAGACCTTAAAAATTCTTTAAAGCAGAAATCTTTTTTTAAAGATTTACGCAAAGAAGTAGAAACTGGTGCCAATGGCACACAAGACTATGTTTTAAAAAAAGGCATTAACAAAGATACAATTGCAACAACTAGACAGTAATTATTTTAACTACTGTAATACATCTCAAATTCAACAGGATGAGGAGCGTGTTCAAATTTTTGAATTTCTTCAAACTTAAGTGCGATGTAAGCATCAATTTGATCATCAGTAAATACACCACCTTGAGTTAAAAAATCTCTATCTTTATCTAAACTTTCCATAGCTTCTCTTAAAGAACCGCAAACCGTAGGAATTTTTTCAACTTCTTTTGCTGGAAGTTCATACAAATCTTTATCAAACGATTTTCCAGGATTAATTTTCTTTTTAATTCCATCTATACCTGCCATTAACATGGCCGCAAAAGTTAAATATGGGTTTCCAGCTGCATCAGGAAATCTTATTTCACATCTTGCTCCTTTTTTACTTAGAGTAATAGGTATACGGCAAGAAGCAGATCTGTTTCTAGCAGAATATGCTAGTAATACAGGAGCTTCAAAACCTGGTATTAATCTTTTGTAACTATTTGTAGTAGCGTTAGCAAATGCATTTATTGCTTTTGCATGTTTTAAAATACCACCAATATAATGAAGAGCAGTTTTTGATAATCCAGCATAAGCATCTCCAGAAAATACAGGTTTGTTACCTTTCCAAATAGATTGGTGAATGTGCATTCCTGATCCATTATCACCTGCTACAGGTTTTGGCATAAATGTAGCTGTTTTTCCAAATGAATTCGTAACCATCTGCACAACATATTTATATAACTGAACATTATCAGCTTGATCTACTAAAGTACCAAAATACATACCAAGCTCATGTTGACTCGGAGCTACTTCATGGTGATGTTTTTCAACTTTAATTCCAACTTCTTTCAAGTTCTTCAAATATTCACCACGCATATCTTGTTCACTGTCAACAGGAGGCACAGGGAAATAACCGCCTTTAATTGGAGGTCTATGTCCCATATTACCATTTTCATATTCTTTTCCAGAATTATATGGACCTTCTTTGCTATCAATCTTAAATCCACATTCATTCATGTCATTTTTGATTCTAACATCATCAAAAACAAAAAATTCTGGTTCCGGTCCAAAGAATGCTTTGTCGCCAATTCCTGAGGATTTTAAATATTTCTCAGCTTTTTTAGCAACTCCTCTTGGATCTCTTTCATAAGGAGATTTTTTTACGGCATCTAATATATCACAAAATAAAACGACTGTATTATGAGATGTAAATGGATCCATAAACATTCTTGCAGTATCAGGTTTTAAAATCATGTCTGACTCATTTATGGCTTTCCAGCCAGCAATAGAAGATCCGTCAAAAAATACTCCATCATTTAACATATCACTATCAACTACGCCCGCATCCATAGTTAAGTGCTGTAGTTTTCCTCTTGGATCTGTAAATCTAAGATCAACAAATTCTGCTTCTTTTTGTTTAATGAATTTTAGTACATTTGATGCGCTCATTTTGTCTCCTATATAATTTTGTGAGTGATAATTAACAAAATAATGCTGAAAAATATTGCTTATTTAATAAATAACACCTATGCAATTTTCACATAAGTAAGGTAATTATGCAATAATATTCAATAAATATTTATAAATTCTATGAATTCAATTCTTAATAAGGAATCAGTAAAAAGAGCTGAAAAGTCAATTAAAGAATTTGATCCTGAATTAAAAATACTATGTTTGGAACAAACAGCAAGAACTGCTGTGGATGCTTCTACAGCTCTAGGTTGTAACGTTGGAGCTATTGTAAAAAGTTTACTTTTTAAAACCTCTGAAAGTTTTGTGCTTTGTTTGGTATCAGGAGATAAAAGATGTTCTTTAAATAAATTAAAAAAAATTTTAGATATAAAAGATGTTTCAATGGCTCACCCAAAAGATGTAAAAGAAATAACTGGGTATACGATAGGTGGAGTTTCTCCAGTTGGTCACTTAAAAAAGATCAAAATCTATATTGATAATAATTTAAAAAGATTTACTAAAGTTTTTGCAGCCGCTGGTCATCCAAATTGTATTTTTGAAATAAAATTTGATCAGTTAACGAAATTAACTTCAGGTGAAATTGTAGATATAACTGTATGAAACAACCAAGATTAATTGATTATATCCTATTGACAGTATTAGCTTTAATTTGGGCTTCAGCTTTTTTTAATATTAAGATCGCAACCTATTCTTTTGGACCAGTAACGATAGCGTTTTTAAGAGTTTTTTTTGGTGCAATCCCAGTCTTATTTCTTTGTTATTATAAAAATATAAAAGTAGAGGCTTTTTCAAAAGATTGGCATTGGTTTGCAATGATAGGATTTATTAATCTTGTAGCACCATTTTTTTTAATTGCTTATGGGGTAAAATCAGTCCAAAGCAATCTTGCCGCAATATTAATGTCTACTACTCCATTAAGTTCAACAGTTTTAGGTCATTTTTATACAAAAAATGAGAAATTTAATTTAATTAAAACTGTAGGAATTTTAATAGGTTTTTTTGGAATTGTTTTTTTATTTTCTGACGATTTGCTTATTAATGAAAATAATTTTATCTCAGCGTTATTAATTTTATTAGGATCAACATGTTACGTCATTGGAGGAGTCTTGACTTTAAAAATTAGTAAGAAAAAAAATGAAAATGTTACAGGTTCAATTTTGATATGGGCTGTAATAATTCTAATTCCACTTGTATGTTTTATTGAACAACCCTGGCAAAATATACCAAGAACAGATTCTACTATTTCTGTAATATATCTTGGTATTGTTGCAACAGGATTTGCATGGTTATTAAGATTTAAAATATTAAAAGATAATGGCTTAATATTTCAATCTCAAGTTTCTTATTTAATACCCATATTTGGAACAATATTGAGTTATATTTTTCTAAAAGAATTAATTACAATTAAGGTATTAATTTCTTTGGCAGCAGTTTCATTTGGTATTTATTTTGTAGGAAAAGCTAATAAAAAAGAATTATCTTAATTTATTAATTTCTTTAATATGTTCTGGTGATGTTTCACAACATCCTCCAATGATAGTAGCACCTTTATCAATCATTTTTTTAGAAAATTTGTAAAAAAGTTTTGCTGTATATTGATCCCTCTTTCCAAATGCAATATTAGGATTTGAACCAACCTCATTAAATCTAGCATTATTGAAAGTTTGTTGGGGTCCAGGCTCATCTATTTCCCATAAATTAGCTTTAAAACCAAAAGGTAAATTGGTATCGCTCAGTTCACCAATAGATTTTTCAACTATCTCTGGAGATATACATGCACCTATTAATCCAAGCCAATTTTCATTTCTATATTTTTTTACAACCTCAGTAATTGTCTCTCCTGAAGGTAGTAAGCAATTTTTTTTTATATGTATTCCTGCAAGAATAGGTTTTTTTAGCTTAGCAGCAACATTAGATGCAATATCCAATTCTTTTCCACTAGATAAAACATCTAAATAAAAAAAATCTATATAGGGATAGATTATAGTAGCTTGATCTAAGAAATCTTTTTCTATTTCGTCTGTTTTACGCTTGTCCTCTACATATGTATCTCTTTGGCTAGGTAAGCTTCCAGCAATTAATATATCTTTTTTAGATATATCTTTTGCTTTCATTGCAAGTAAACACGCTTGTTCATTTATGTATTCAAAATGTTCATTAACTTTATTTTGAATTAATCTTATTCTTCTTGCAGAAAATGTATTTGTGATAATTACATCAGCACCTGAGTTAATATACGAAAGGTGAAGATCTAAAACTAAATTATGAAATTTTTTTTCTAAATTAGCACTAGCAGACCATAAGGTACCCATTGAAACTAATCCTTTAGCAAGAAGTTCTTGCCCCATCCCACCGTCTAGAATTCTAATTTGCTTAAAGAAATCTTTATTCATTAATTAAACAGCTATTTTTTGAATATAATTTTTGCATTAAATGAAAAAGATCTTCTTTCACCATTAATATTAAATGGATACGCTGTATGCATAAGATAATTTGGAAAAATTAAAAGATCGTTCACCTTAGGAACTACATTAAAGATACTTTTACTCAAAAAACCTTTCTGTCCATTAATAAAATCAATAGTACCATTTGTTTTGAATT
>CACKKY010000035.1 GCA_902600855.1 uncultured Pelagibacteraceae bacterium
ATTTTATAAACTTTTATAGACTTTATTAAGTTATCAATATGTTTTTCAAAAAATAAAATTTTTGGTGGCTTGTTAAAAATCCACATTGTAGTGAAGACACCATGATCTCCCCAAAGATCATTAAAACTTACTTCTTTTAGATCTTTAAGCTGATATGACTTTTTTAATGAGTAATTTACCATCGATGGTTAAAAAAGACTCTGGGTGAAATTGAAATCCATAAACCTTATCTATATTGTTTTCAAACGACATTGCAACTTTTGAAATAGCACATCTCATAGTTATTTTAAAATTTTTAACATTAAAAGGTTCCTTTAACTTTAAAGAGTGATATCTGCCTACTTTAAATTTTTTACCTTTATTAAACAATTTGCTTGAATTATTCACTATCACTTCAGACTGAAATCCATGATATATCTTTTTTTGTTCAATAATTTTTGCACCCTCAGAAAATAATATTTGTTGAAAACCCAAGCATATTCCAATAATTTTTTTCTTTCCCTTAAACTGCTTATATATTTTAGAAGATAAAGGGTAATCCTTAGGTGAACCAGGACCTGGAGAAAAAACTATAATGCTTGCTGCATTTAATTTAGATTTATTAATATCAGAAATATCGTCACAAAAAACTTTATCAAACAATGAAAATTGATGTACTACATTGTGAGTAAATGAGTCTTTATGGTCAATTAAATATATCATTTAAATAAATCAATTAGTGCTTTAGCCTTTATAAAATTCTCATTAAATTCATGATTAGCATTACTATCAATTACAACACCTGAAGCTACTGATATTTCAGAAATTCCTTTATAATTTAAAATAGATCTAATAATAATATTAAATCTCATATCACCATTAAATTTTATAAATCCAAAACTTCCAGTGTAAATATTTCTATTTTCTTTTTCTTGATGATTTAAAAGATTAAGAGTACTTATTTTAGGACATCCTATTACTGATCCGCCAGGCATCATTGCCTTTATAATATCAATATTATTGATCTTTTTTTTGAGTTTACCTTTAATCAAACTCACATAATGATATAAATCTTTATACTCTTCGACAGTTTTTTCTTTAGCCAATTTAACAGTTCCAGGTTTACAAATTTTTGAAAGATCACTTCTTTCCATATCAACAATCATATTGTGCTCTTTTGTTTCTTTAATATTCTTTCTAAAAAATTTTAATGCTTTAGATTTATTTATGTTTCTATTTTTTCTTAATGTTCCAGCTATAGGTTTAGTTGATATAGAAGAACCTTTTTTGAATATTATATTTTCAGGAGAACAGCTTATAATTGAAAAATTTTTATCCTTAATCATAAAAGCTTCTGGTGCCAGATTGGTTTTAGATAATCTACAAAAATAATCTAATGGATCTATTTTAGATTTATTTTTATATTTTGTGCAAATTTTTATTTGATAAGTCTCACCCTTTGAAATTTTTTTCTTAAAATTTTGAAATATCTTTGTATATGTATTTTTATTAATATTAATATTAAATTTTTTATCTCTACTTAAATTACTTTTAGATCTATATGGTAAGTTCTCAGGTAAGTTTATCAAAGTATCTGGTTTATAAAAAATTCCCTTAGGAAATCTAATAGATTTTTGTCTTGGTAATTTTACTTGAATCAGATTATTTAATATTTCATACCCAAAAAATCCAATATATAAATCCGTTTTTTTTAATTTTTTCTTTTTTGAACTTATCTTATTCAAAAAATTAACTACATTGTTATTTGATAAAATAATTTTTTTTGAGAAATTTGTGTAAAGATTAAAACCTTTTTCAGACTTATAAATAATGTAAGGTTGATCAGATTTACTAATCGTATTTAAATAATTCTTAATATTCAATTTAATGTTCTTCTTTTAATCTCAAAACTGGTTTTTCAATAATTGGTAAATGTATTAAACCGGCAAATATTGATAATGCAATTGCCAAATACCACGCATAGTCATAGGATCCATAGAGATCATAAAATAAACCTCCTAAATAGGCTCCAAAAAAAGAGCCTACTTGATGGCTTAAAAAAACTAGTCCGTACAGTAATCCTAAAAATTTGGTTCCAAAAATATGAGCAACTATACCGCTGGTAGCTGGCACTGTAGACAGCCATAAAAAACCAAAACTAGCTCCAAAAATGATTGAACTAATTGTACTAGGTGGCGTAAATATAAATAAACATATGGAAACACCTCTTAATAAATAAATCACACTTAAAATTATTTTTTTACTTATTTTAGTTGAAAGATACCCACTAATTAATGAACCAAAAATATTAAAAAGTCCAATAAGTGATAAAATCATTGCTGCAGTCCAATCTTCTAGTCCTCTATCAATTACATATTTGGGCACATGTGTTCCAACTAAAGTAATATGAAATCCACATACAAAAAAGCCTGCTATCAAAAGAACATAGCTTTTATTTCTAAATGCTTCTTTCAATGCACTTATTGAATTTTGGTTATTTATCGTTTCAGTTGATTGATTTAAAGACGGTGAACGTACAAAGTAAGAGATTGTTAGACCTATAATCAAAAAAAACATAAAATAAATCAAAGTTTGAATCCATCCATAATTTTGTAGAGAATAATTTGTAAATATTGGTGATAAAAAATATCCAAATGAGCCAACTGCCGTAACAAAGCTCATTGCAATAGTTCTATTTGATAAAGGAAAGTGTTTACCTACTACTGCCATTGGAATACTGATTGCTGTTCCTCCACAACCAATTCCAATTAAAACACCCAAACTTATTTGAAAATAAATTCCAGTATTAGGGCCTGAAAATAAAAAATAAATTCCAGCAATATAAAACAAGAATGCGAGGCTTATAGCTTTAGGGCCACCATATTTATCTGCTATTGCTCCAAAGATTGGACCTGAAAGACCCCAGCCCAACATTTGAATACCAATAGCAAGACCAAATTCTGTGTTAGTGATACCAAGATCTCTATTAAAATCCATAAAGAACATTCCAAAAACTTGTCGAACACTAAGAGATAGTAATACAACTAAACAAGCAGCAATTAATGTTATTAGAGCAGTTTTATTTTTAATAAATTTTTCAGAGCTCATAGTATATGATTTTATTTAACGTATTTTAAAGCTTGTTTTAAATCTGATATTAGATCATTTGGATCCTCAAGACCAATATGTAGTCTAACTAATCTTTCATCTTTTTTTAGACTCAAATATTTTCGATTTCCTCTTTCAGATTTACCCTGATGAATGGCAAGACTTTCAAAACCACCCCAACTATAACCATATCCAAACAATTTCAAAGAATTTACAAATTTAATCACTGATTTTTTATTCCTAGCTTTAATCATTAAACCCATTAAACCGGATGCACCTGAATAATATTTTTTCCACATTTTATAATTCTCTGATCCTTTTCTGTATGGGTATAATAGTTTTATTCGTTTATCCTTAGATAGAAATGCAGCTACCTTCATTGCATTTTCATAATGTTTATCCAATCGAACATCCAATGTTCTTAAGCCTCTGGTAATTAAATATGCATCATCAGGACCTAGTCTTAGCCCTGTAATCTTTTGAGCTTTTTCGACATGTTTAAAAACTTTTTTGTTTACTGCCAAACTTCCACCCATAACATCAGAATGCCCAGAATAATATTTCGTAGCTGATACAATTGCCATATCAAAACCTAACTTAATAGGTTTAAAAAAATATGGTGTGGCCCAAGTGTTATCTATTGCTGTTAATATTTTATTTTTTTTTGCTATTTGAAGAACTTTAGATAAATCTTGAAATTCAAATGTATTACTACCTGGATTTTCAACAAAAATAAGTTTTGTTTTATTTGTAATATTTTTACTTATAGTTTTTAAATCGTGAGGATTATAAAATGTTGTTTTAATTCCAAACTCATTTAAATAGTCTTTTGTTAGCATTCTTGTCGGATTATAAACTGGATCTACTGTTAAAATTTCATCTCCAGGTCTTACAATACTAAAAATTGCTAAAAAAACTGACCCAAATCCAGTTGGTGTAAGAAATGTGTGATAACTTTCCTCAAGTTTTGATAAAATTTTTTGTAAAATATGTGTTGTAGAAGTTCCTTGTCTACCATAATCAAAATATCCCCCACGTGGGTCTTTTTTATATTTTGCTTGAGTTTTTCTAATATCATTCATTGATTTAAATATTATTGTTGAAGCTCTTACAATAGGAGGGTTTACTGACTGATTATGAAAGTCTTTAGCAGTATGTTTCAAGAAAGTTTTAAAAGAATTAACCATAAATAAATTTGATATGTATATAAGACAATGCTATATCCCGTAAAAATGTCAATGAAATTAATAAATAGGATTTAATGAGTTACCCAAAAAAACACAGGGGCCGAAGAAAACAAGGCTCTAAAAAGAGAAGAGCTAAGAGAAAAAATAAAAAGAAATAATTTTGATGATTAATGTTTCGAGGTTAAGACTCGTTAGCCTTTTAATTTTTATACTTCCCATATTATCAATTAACATTTGCCTAGTTCTTTCACAGATATTTGAATTTAGGGAATATCCCTCTAAAGGAAACTATTTTGGAGATTTTAAAGTGTATAACGCTGGTGATGCGTTGAGAGATAAACAATCAACAGAATGGGCAATACCTTATTTGGATGGTTCAGCATCAATAAGTAGAATAGGACGTGTATTCCCGAATTCTTTAATTTTTAAACCTGCCTTAATATTTACAGGATTATTGATAATTTATTATTGGACTTTGATAAGAAAAATTTTTTCTAAATTAGAAGTCAAAAATAAAGTTTTAAATAAAATTTTCATATTTGGAGTTTTAACAGGTATTTGTCTGGTAGTTCACTCA
>CACKKY010000036.1 GCA_902600855.1 uncultured Pelagibacteraceae bacterium
CGAAAAGGAGTAAAGTTTCATGATGGATCTGATTTTGACGCTGAAGATGTAAAGTATTCTTTAATGCGAGTTAAAGATCCTGAAATTGGTTCACCTGCTAAAAAAAGTTTAAGCGTAGTTACAGATATAGAGGTGGTAGACTCTCATACTGTTAAAATGAAATTAAGTACGTCTTTTGCAGATTTTCCACTTAATCTAACAGATTACAGATTAAGAATGATTCCATCTGGATCTGGAGATACAATAGGTCAGACCGGTATTGGAACTGGCCCGTTTGTTGTTGAAAAGTTTGATGCTGAAGGAACCACTATTCTTAAAGCTAACCCTAATTATTGGGAAGGTGCACCTGGATTAGCTGAAGTTCATGTAATCGCAATACCTGATGGAGAAGCGAGAGTGCAAGCTCTATTAACAGGTCAGATTGATATGAATAGATACGTTCAATTTAGCCAAAAAAAGATCTTTGATGGTAATTCTAAATTTAAAACAACAGTAATACCTACTGGAAACTGGAGAGGCATGGTTATGAATACAGAACGTGCTCCTTTTGATAATCCAAAAGTAAGAAAAGCTGTCCGTTTAGCAGTTGATAGACAAGAACTTGTAGATGTAGTGATGGGTGGAGAAGCAATTGTATCATGTGATACTCCAGTTGCTCCAGCTGATCAGTATCGTTTAAAAATGAAATGTCCTCAAAACATCAAGAAAGCTAAAAAACTTCTTAAAGAAGCTGGTTATCCTGATGGAATTGAAATGGCAATTCACGTATCAACAAAAGAACCTACGTGGCCAACTATCGCTGAAGTAATTCAGCAACAAGTTGCTAAAGCTGGTATCAAGGCTGAAATTGTAATGACACCATCAAAAAGTTACTGGAATGAAACTTGGATGAAAAAAGATGTTGCAATGACACGTTGGAATGAAAGATCGGCCGATAGTGTATTACATGAAGTTTATCACAGTAGCGCAAAATGGAATGAGTCATATTATAAAAGTTCTGATTTTGATGACAATCTAGCTAGCGCAAGAGCTGAGCTTAACTTTAATAAAAGAAAGAAAGCTTATCAAAACGCTCAAAAAACTTTATGGGAAGAGTCTGGAACTATGATTCCTTACCATGTATCTAAATTAGTTGTGACTAATTCAAGGGTTTCAGGACTTGATGAAGTTGAAGTATTTTCGATACAATGGCATAAAGTAAAAGTGAAATAATACAAAATACTATTTTACAGGCCTTAAAAAAGGCCTGTAAAATTACTTTCATTTATTTAGAATTAAATTAAAAATCTGGGTTAACCTTAATAATTATGCTGTTTTTAATTTTAAAAAGAATCGGACTAGGTTTAATTACTTTATTCATAGTTTCTTTGATTACTTTTATTGGAGTTGAAGTTTTACCTGGTGATGCGTGTACCGCTTACCTTGAGCGAGAGGCATTTGGAGCACCACTGGAAGCATGCATTAAACGACTAGGATTAGATATACCAGCATATGAGAGATATGTATCTTGGGCATTCAATGTTGTTCAAGGCGATTTTGGTTATTCTTTAAGTGGAGAAATGCCAATTAATGAAGTTTTGGGACCTAGAGTAAAAAATTCTTTAGTTCTTGCATCAGCTGCAATAATTATTGGAATACCTATAGCTTTGATATTAGGAATAATCACGGCTTTATGGAGAGATAAGCTTCCAGATATTGTGATTTCTACAATTACAATATTTTCAATGACTATTCCAGAATTTATCAGTGCAACTTTATTGATTTTAATAATTGCTATTTGGCTAGAATGGTTGCCAGGTATAGTAATTGTATCAACTGACGCTACGTTTTTTGAATTACTCCCAAATATAATTTTACCTGTCATTGCAATTGCAATGATTATGACAGCTCATATGGCAAGAATGGTTCGATCAAGTGTTATTCAAGTTATGGCAAGTGATTATGTTCAGATGGCTATTTTAAAAGGAGTTCCTTATTGGAAAATGGTTTTTAAACATGTTTTACCTAATGCTCTATTGCCAGCAATTAACGTTGTAGCACTAACTATCGCTTGGCTGTTAGGTGGTGTAGTAGTGACTGAAGTTGTATTTAATTATCCTGGACTTGGCCGTTTAGTTATTGAGTCAATATCTAATAGAGATCTACCGGTAGTCCAAGCCTTAGCTATAATTCTTGCTTCAATCTATGTAAGTATAAACTTAATCGCAGATTTAATGACATTGATGTTAAATCCAAGATTAAAAACACTACAAATTAGAAAGTAAAAATGGATTTTAGTAAAGAAAATAAAAAAAATGCATTATCAAAGGTTTTAGAAGTATTAATTACTATGGCTTCTAAACCATCAGGTTTTATTGGTTTAGCAATTTTATTTTTTCATGTGGGTTTAGCAATTTCTAGTCCTCTGTTTGTACCATATGACTATAAAGCAATTAATCCATCTTTAATGTTACAAGCACCCTCTGCTGATTATTGGTTTGGAACAGATAGCTTAGGCAGAGATGTTTTTACAAGAACAGCTCTAGGAGGTCGAACTGCTCTAGTAGTTACTTTTTTTGGTTCTTTAATTGCACTGTTATGGGGTGGATTGTTAGGAATTTTTTGTGGTTTAGTTGGTGGTAAAATTGATGATGTTGTTATGAGAATAGTTGATGCATTTTTATCTATACCTTGGATATTAGCAATGCTATTAATAGTTTCTCTTCTAGGTACCTCTACCGAAGTTTTAATTCCAGCGCTTGGTTTTTTTTATGGAAAAGGAATTGTAAGGGTTGCAAGAGCTGCTACCCATGACGTAATTGCTAAAGATTTCATCACATCAGCAAAAGCGAGAGGACATAATAATCTATCTATTATTTGGAATGAAATTTTACCAAATGTAAGAGATGCAATTTTGGTTGAAGGTGCGATGAGGTGGTCTTGGATGCTTCTTGGCTTCAGCTCTTTATCTTTTTTAGGCTTTGGAGTAAGTCCGCCAACTCCTGATTGGGGGTTAATGATTTCCAATGCAAGAGGTTTAATGTCATTTGCTTGGTGGGCTGTTATTTCACCAATTGTTGGGTTAAGTAGTTTAATTATTGGAATTAATTTAACAGCTGATGCTTTTGCTAAAGCACTAGGAATCGATAGAGCAACGAAGGCTCCAGTATAGTATGAGCATTAATATTCAGTCGGTTAAAAATCTATCAATAGGATTCAGAAGTCAAAAAGGTAAAGAAATTTCCATCCTACGAAACGTTACTACTAATATAAAAAAAGGAGAGACAGTAGGAATAGTAGGGGAGTCAGGATCAGGAAAAAGTACGTTAGCATTAGCTATGATGGGATATGTAAAACATGGATTATTCACAATGGGAGGAGAATGCTTGTTCGATACATCTAATTTGCTTAATATGAATAACAAAGAGCTTGAGAAAATAAGAGGAAGAAAAATTGCGATGATACCTCAAAATGCAGGGCAATCATTGACTCCTAACCTTAAAATTGGGTATCAAATAGAGGAAGCTCTAAAGCTACATACTAATTTAAATGAAAAAGAAAGAAAAGATAGAATTTCAGTTTTATTAAAAGATGTTAGATTACCCTCGCCTGATACAATGGCTCTAAGATATCCTCATGAATTATCTGGTGGTCAGCAACAAAGAGTAGCTGTTGCAATGGCACTAGCAGGAAATCCTGAATTATTATTATTAGACGAGCCAACTACTGGATTAGATGTAACAACCCAAGCTCATGTATTAGAACTTTTAAAAGATATTGCTAAAGATACTGGTACTTCAATGGTTTATGTTAGTCATGACTTAGGTGCCATAGCTCAGGTATGTGACAGAGTTATAGTAATGTATGCTGGAGAAATAGTATTAGAGGGACCTGTCAGAAAAATATTAAAAGAACCTATACATCCTTACACTTATGGTTTATTAAAATCTATACCAAAACTTTCTTTAGATGGCTTACCTGATTCAATGCCAGGTACACAGCCCCAACCAGGCCATGTAGGAGAAGGATGTAGTTTTTATGAAAGATGTACTATTTCTGATGAAAAATGTAAAGTAACTGCACCTAAATTAGAATATGTAAAAAAGATTGATACTTATGTCAGATGTTTTCATTATAATAAAGTAACTGACAAAAAAGACAAAGATATTTTATTAAACAATTCACAAGAAAAAAAAATTGATATTAATGAAATTTTAAATCTTACAGATATATCAATTTCATATGCAAAACAAAGTTTTTTGGATCAAATGTTTAATAAGATTACAGACTCCAACCCAACTGTTAAAGATATAAATATACAAATTAGAAAAGGCGAAACTATTGCATTAGTAGGAGAGTCAGGAAGTGGAAAATCTACAATTCTAAAATCCATTGCAGGTCTATTAAAAGCTAAAGAGG
>CACKKY010000037.1 GCA_902600855.1 uncultured Pelagibacteraceae bacterium
CTGGTAATCTATCATGCCCAGTTAATCTTTTAAACGTTTCTCTATTAAAACTATCTATACTAATATTAATTCCATCAAGACCAGCCTCAATTAATTGTTTAGCAATTTTATTCAATCTATAACCATTTGTCGTCATTGTAATTTTTGGAATATTAGAATTTTGTTTCATATCTTTAAGGATATCAAAAAAATCTTTTCTTACAGTGGGTTCACCACCAGTTAATCTTATTTTACAAACACCTAACTCCGACAAGGTTTTTGTTAATCTTGATATTTCTTCTGCAGACATAAATTTTCTCATGTCTCCGGGTGTTTTTTTATATCCTTGAGGCAAACAATATGTGCATTTGTAATTACAAACATCTGTTATAGACATTCTAATATAAGGAAACTTTCTTCCAAAGGTATCTGTAAGAGTTTTCATTTAATTTATTTTATATTATATTTTATTACAAATCATGAACAAAATTCTTAAAGAAAATGAAATTAAGCAGTTTCAAAGGGATGGAGCGATATTTCTTAAAAATAAGTTTGATTTGAAATGGATAAATAAACTTCAAAAAGGGATTGAAAGAGATATAGAAAAACCAAGTCCAAGATTTAAATCTCATACTATTGAGAAAGGTGTACCAGCGTATCTTGAGGATTATTGGACCTGGCATTTAGTTCCTGAATTTAAAGAATTTGTTTTTAAATCTCCTTATGCACAAATTGCATCGGAACTAATGTCGGCAAAAAAAATTAATTTAGTAATGGATAATTGGTTTTTAAGAGAAGCTGGCTCAAAATCATCAACACCATTCCACCATGATATTAGTTATTTTGATATGGATGGAACAATGTGTGTACTTTGGTTGCCATTACAACCAACTGGAAGAGATGAAGGTGTTGTGTGGGTAAAAGGCTCACATTTATGGAATAAATTGTTTTTAAGAGTTTTGTTCAAAGACGGGCATAAGGTTGAAGGAAACGAATGTATTGTGAATGGAAAAAAATATGAACTTCCACCAGATATTTTAGGAAATAAAGATAAATATGAATTTTTACAATGGGATTGTGAATTAGGAGATGCTGTTATTTTTGACATGAGAACTTTACATGGAACACTTAGTGAAAATATACCAAATAAAACTTTGAGTCGTTACACTTTAAGAGTCGCTAAAGAAGATTCTAAAATAAGCTACGATGGTGATTGGACAAGTTTTAATTATAGAAAAGCTATGCAAGATGAAGGATATAAAAACGGCGATCCAGTGGATGGTAAATTATTTCCAACTCTTTATCAGTGTTAACTAGCTTCCAGTTTTCTCTCCATAAACTGGAAGGTAATTAATTGTTAGCCCGCAGGTTTATAACCTGACATTGATCTTGCAGCTTGTTCAGCAGCTTTATTCATATCCATTTCTTCCAAGATAATCATATTTTCCACTGTGCCACTTGCTTCAACAGCTAATTTTACACCAGCCAAATGTTCAAAGGGCATATCACCAGATGTAACCGCATAAAAATCATACTGACCTCTTGTTATTGCAAATGACTCTAATTTCCCCCCTACAGACTCAGTGAGCGCTTTTACTGCAGTTGATCTATCTTGTTTAGGATCTTTTATAAATCCTTGAAAAGCTTTTGCAGTATAATTTCCCATTATTATATATTTAGTCATTAGACCTCCTTTTTTTATTTGTCAATTCTATCAATTTTAAAAAATTTTTTAATATGTAAAAATTACATAGTAGACACTAAAAATAGTAATGTTAAATTAAACTATGTATGAAAAATTTGGTCAATTTATTGATGGTAAATGGTGTCAATCATCTGACAAACAAACTTATGATGTAATAAATCCAGCGACAGAGGAAATTATAGGCAAAGCATCTAAAGCTTCATCAAAAGATGTAGATAGAGCATTAAAGTCTTCAGAGAAAGGCTTTTATATTTGGAAAAAGACACCTCCATGGCAGCGTGCAAATATATTAAGAAAAATTGCAGATACAATTAGACAAAAAAGAGATGTTTTAGCTAAATGGATGACTCTAGAAAATGGAAAACCTTTAGCTGAGGGAGCTGCTGAGGTAAATGGAACAGCTGATATTTTTGAATGGAATGCAGAGGAAACAAAAAGAATTTATGGACAGACTATAGAAAGTAGATTTGAGGATACAAGAGTTCATGTGTATTATCAGCCAGTTGGAGTTGTTGCTGCTTTATCACCATGGAATTTTCCACTTATTCTAGCTGCAAGAAAAATTTCAACAGCTTTAGCTGCAGGATGCTCGGTTATAATTAAACCTGATACAATTACACCTGGTGTAGTTATGCAATTAGTTGATATTTGCAGAGAGTGTGGTGTTCCAGCTGGAGCAGTAAATCTTCTCTCAGGCGATCCACCTAGTATAGCCTCTCAATTAATTCAGTCAGACATAATAAAAAAAATTTCAATTACTGGATCCGTAAGGGTAGGAAAATTAATACTTAAACAAGCCGCAGATAAGGTTCAAAGGGTAACAATGGAACTAAGTGGACATTCACCTTTTATAGTTTTTGATGATGCTGATATTAAAAAAGCTGCTGACATGGCAATAGCTGCAAAATTCAGAAATAATGGACAAGTATGTATTTCTCCTAATAGGTTTTATATTCATGAAACAAAGAAAGATGAATTTATAAAATTGTTTATAGATAAAACAAAAAAATTGAAAATTGGTAATGGAATGGACCCAGATACTCAATTAGGTCCTTTAACAACACAAAAAAGATTAAATGAAGTTGAAATGTTAGTCGAAAAAACAAAAAAAGAGGGAGCTAAAGTTTTATTAGGTGGAAAACGACCAGCTGGATTTAATAAAGGGTTTTTCTATGAACCAACAATTTTCGAAGAAGTAAAAGATGATTTTACAATAATGAAAGAAGAACCATTTGGACCATTAGTTCCAATGCTTTCTTTTAAATCTTTTGATGAGGTTATTGAGCGAGCTAATAATCATGAATTAGGATTGTGCAGTTATGTTTGTACAAATTCAATGGAAATAGCTCATTTAGCTTCTGAACAACTTGAGACAGGGTCTGTTGCAGTAAACACTGGTTTTGTTGCTATCGCCGAAGCTCCCTTTGGAGGAATTAAACAAAGTGGATATGGACGAGAGGGTGGATCTAATGCAATTAAAGATTACTTAAATGTAAAGTATACTCATCTGGGTATAAAAGGTTAATTTTATAAAAATATGAAATTATTAAGAGTTGGTAATGTTGGAAATGAAAAACCAGCAATATTGGATCAAGATGGAAATTATAGAGATTTGTCATCAATACTAGATGATTTTAATCCAAAAACATTAAATAAAGACACAATAAAAAAATTAAAAGACTCAGATATTAAATCATTTCCTGAATTGGATCCAAGTGAAAGAATTGGATCATGTGTTACAAATCCAGGAAATTTTTTTGCAATTGGATTAAATTATAAAGAGCATGCTGAAGAAACAAAATCAAAAGTACCAGAATATCCTATAGTCTTTAATAAATCTGTTCATTCAATAATTGGTCCTAATGATTATGTGATTATTCCAAAATATTCAGAAAAGTTAGATCATGAAGTTGAAATAGCGATTATCATTGGAGAAAAAGCAAAAAGAGTTTCAGAAACAAATGCTCAAGATTATGTTTTTGGATATTGCATATGTAACGATATAAGTGAGAGAGATTGGCAAAAGAATAAGGGAGGTCAATGGGTGAAAGGAAAATCAGGAGACACTTTTGGACCATTAGGACCCTATTTGGTAACTAAAGATGA
This sequence comes from uncultured Pelagibacteraceae bacterium, assembly GCA_902600855.1. Lineage (GTDB taxonomy): Bacteria > Pseudomonadota > Alphaproteobacteria > Pelagibacterales > Pelagibacteraceae > Pelagibacter. The sequence continues at coordinate 3,791 of CACKKY010000037.1, forward strand.
AATAAAAGATCTTAAGAACATGAATTTAAGCCTTGATGTTAATGGAAATCGTCATCAGACTGGAAATACAAGTTTAATGATTTTTAATTTTAATTTTTTAATTGCTCACCTAAGTACTTATATAACTCTAATGCCAGGAGATATTATAACAACTGGAACACCACCGGGAGTAGGATTAGGAATGAATCCTCCAAAATTCCTTAAAAATGGTGATGAAATGCTTTTAAAGGTTGATTATTTAGGACAACAAAGAACTAAAGTTATTTCAGAATAAAGTTACAATAACTAATGCAAAAAAGAGATTTATATTACGAGCGAATTCCTACAAAGCTTTTAAGAGAGAATGTAAGATATTTAGGAAACATACTTGGTAGAGTAATTAAAGAACAAGAGGGTCAAAAGTTTTTTGAATTAGTAGAAAAAGTTAGAAAACTTTCTAAAGCTAATAAAACAAATGTAGGTAATAAACAATCTTATAGAAAAGTTATAAGAACTATAAAAAATCTAAATCCAAAAAATACTTTTAAAGTTACAAGAGCATTTACTCATTTTA
>CACKKY010000038.1 GCA_902600855.1 uncultured Pelagibacteraceae bacterium
GTAAATTACTCTTTCTACACTTTTATGTTTTTTTAAGAAATCAACTGCTTTCTCAGCATTTGAACAATGTTGTTTCATTCTAAGAGGAGCAGTCTCTAAACCTTGAATTATCCCCCAGGCATTATCAGGCGCCAAAGGAGCTCCAAGATCTCTTAGCAGACAAACTCTTGCTCTTACTGCAAAAGATACATTTGCACCAGTAAGCTGAGGAACTACTTCACCCCATTTTGCACCACCATAACTCATATCTGGTTCATTATATAAAGGTTGCCTTTTTGCATCTGCGGTCCAATCAAAGTTTCCACCATCAACAAGGCATCCACCTATCACCGTACCATGTCCACCAATAAACTTTGTTAATGAATGAACAACAACAGCAGCACCATGATCTAAAGGTTTACAGATTACAGGAGCAGCAGTATTATCCATTATTAGAGGTATATTATGTTTTCTTCCTATATCTGAAACTTCCTTAATTGGGAATACCCTCAAATAAGGATTTGGTAATGTTTCTGCATAAAAACATCTGGTTTTTTCATCTATAAGTTTCTCAAAGTTTTTTGGATCAGAGGGATCTGCATATCTACATTCTATACCTAGCTTTTTTAAAGTATGCGTAAATAAATTTACAGTTCCACCATATAAGTCAGTTGAACTTATAAAGTTATCACCTGATTGACAAACGTTTAAAATAGCAAAAGTAGATGCAGCCTGACCAGAGCCTACTGTTACAGCAGCTAAACCATTTTCAAGAGCTGCCACTCTTTTTTCCAACACATCATTTGTTGGATTCATTATCCTAGTGTAAATATTACCGAATTCTTTTAGTGCAAATAAATTTGCAGCATGACCCGTGTCATTAAATTGGTAAGAAGTAGTTCTATAAATTGGTACTGCTACGGAAGTTGTAGCTGGATCACTTCTGTAATCACCACCATGTAATGCAATTGTTTCTGGATTCTTTGATGTAGTCATTATTTTTTCTCCTAATTATTTAAATTATTTGTTAAGTCTACCAGCATGTTTTATAGAGATCAATTAACTGTAAGTTGTGTTTTTCAATTAATTATCCATAAAAATATACAATTTTGACAATTTGTCTCATGAATATATATCTTATAGAATAAATAATTCTTTTTTTAATTTTAAAAATAATATTTAATGCGGGAATAAATTTTTTATGTACAGACCTTTACCAGATGAATTGACAATAAAGAATTCTCCTATTGAGGGATTAGGACTTTTTGCCACTACAAATATTAAAGCAAATTCTTTTATAGGTATTACACACATTAGAGATGAACAGTTTGAAAATAAATATATTAGAACACCATTAGGCGGTTTTTATAATCACTCAGACAACCCAACAGTTCAAAGAATGGTATCAAATATATTACCATCACTAAAATTTGGAGATCCTATAGATCCTAGCGCTAAAGCTAAAAAGTTTTTTGAAAACGATGATAATACAGAAAATATGTATTATAATTTAAGAGAAAAACCTGATGCTAAATACTTTTTTATGGTTTCAATAAAAGATTTAAAAGCTGGGGATGAACTTTGTGCAAATTACAATTTATATACATATCCAAAAACTGGTGTTGGTATACAGATGCTTTAATTAGCAGGATAATTTTTTGTAATAAATTCTTTAAGTACTTTTAAGACTCTATCTGCTTCCTCAAGAAGCATCATATGCCCACAGTTATCTATAACATCAACTTTGCTACCATCAATTAAATCTGCCAATTTTTTACCTTCTTTTACAGGACACATTTTATCACCGGTTGCAAGAATAGATAAAGTTGGGATTTTAATTTTCTTTGCAGCATCAAAACCATTTTTGTAGTTATCACAAGCTCTAAAATCTACCCCTAAAGTATCTTTAATAGTCCTTGACTTTGCTAACATCCCACCAGTATTAATATGATATAACCCAGGCACTGGGTGGCCACCAAAATGACCTGCTGGACCGTGAGCCCAATCCATCATTAAGTCTACGGCTTTAGGATCATTATTTTCAGCCAACTCTAAAAGCTCAGGATTCATTGGTATTGCTCCTGCACCTCCCATTAAACTTAATGTCTTAATTTTTTCAGGGTATCTTGCTGAGCATTCAATTGTAACCAAACAACCTTGAGAATGTCCAACCAATGAAGCTTCTTTGAAACCAACAGAATCGATTACTTTACTAATCCAATCAGCCATCTCTTCAATAGACTTTAAACTTTTACCCTCGGATAAACCGTGACCTGGCATATCAAGTGCTAAACAACTGTAGCCATGAAATGCAAAATAACGCGTCTGCAAAACCCACGTCATATGAGTTAAACCACTTCCATGAACAAAAATAATTAAAGGTTTTTTTTTATCAAATGGTCTTCCACCAGTAGACGCGTAGACTTCATGATTATCTACTTTAAATTTCATTGATTTGATACAAGTCTTGGTTTTCTTGCAGCCCTAAAACCTATTTCAAAATCATTTTTAATATCATCAATATCCTCTATACCTACAGATAATCTAATCATATCATGTGATAGTCCAGCAAATTTAAGTGTTGCCTCATCCATTTGTGAATGAGTCCCTGATGCAGGGTGAATCACTAAAGTTCTTGTATCACCAACATTTGCTAAATGAGAAGCTAATTTAACACTATTAATAAAAGCGACACCAGCATCCTTACCACCTTTGATACCAAAAGCAATCATAGATCCTCTGCCGTTAGGTAAAAGTTTTTTTGCCAATTCATAGTCTGGATGATCTGGTACACTAGGATGAGAAACCCAAGCTACACTTTCATGGTTAATAAGATATTTTACCATCTCCTCAGCATTTGAACAATGTTTTTTCATTCTTACTGATAGTGTTTCAATACCTTGTAATACATTCCAAGCATTTTGAGGACTTAAACAAGGGCCAAAATCTCTCATACCTTCTGCTCTTGCTTTCATAGTGAATGCAGTGGGACCAAATTCTTCAGCAAAAGATAATCCATGATAACCTTCATAAGGTTGTGTCATTGTTGGGAATTTGTCATTTTGCATCCAGTCAAACTTACCACCTTCGACAATAATACCAGCCATTGAAGAACCATGCCCTGCCATCCATTTTGTCAAAGAATGAACAACTATATCTGCACCATGTTCAAAAGGCTTACATAGATATGGCGTTTGATATGTTGCATCTACCATTAAAGGTATACCTGCTTCATGCGCAATTTTTGCAATCTCAGGCATATTCATAATTTCATTTCCTGGATTTCCAACAAGTTCGCCAAAGATCCCTTTTGTATTTTTTTGTATTGCTTTTTTGAAACCCTCAGTATCTCTAGGTTTAACAAAAGTACATTTAATACCAAATTTGGGAAGAGTTAATCTGAATAAATTTACAGTTCCTCCATATAATTGAGATGAAACTACTAAATGATCTCCAGCCTCACAAAGAGTCATGACAGTTAAAAATATTGCACTCATTCCAGATGAAGTTGCTAAAGCTGCAGTACCACCTTCGAGTGAGGCAACTCTTTCCTCTAAAACTGCAACTGTTGGATTTGAAATTCTACTATAAATATGTCCACCTCTTTCCAAATTAAAAAGAGCTGCTGCATGATCTACATCATCAAACAAGTACGAAGTTGTTTGATAAATAGGAACTTGTCTAGAACCAGCATTCTTATGTGGTTGATATCCAGCGTGTAAACTTAATGTATCAAATTTATATGTTTTGGGGCTAATACCTTTTTTTTCTTTATCACTCATTAATATCCTTGTTATATATGTTAATTTTTAAAATTTAATTTCAAAGAAGCTAAATAATATAGAATTACTATCAATATTAATATAATTTGACAATATTAGCTTTTATAAGTATTAATCCCGCAACAATGACAAAATTCGTTAAAAATAGTGAGACAAATCCTCACTGGTATGAAATTGATGCTAAAGGTGCTGTAGTTGGGAGGCTGGCTACTATA
>CACKKY010000039.1 GCA_902600855.1 uncultured Pelagibacteraceae bacterium
AAACCATAGAAAACCCAAACAAGAGCCTATGATTGCCCCACAAAAAATTGATACTTCACCCGTACCCTCTATGTAAGGAATTTGTAAATAATTTGAAAATACAATATTCCCAGTAACGTAACTTATAAAAGCAAAACATGCTGCAACCAATATTACTGGCACGGTTGCTAGACCATCCAATCCATCAGTGAGATTAACAGCATTGGATGAACCTATAATAACAAATATTGCAAATGGTATAAAAAACCAGCCTAGATTAACTATCAAATTTTTAAAAAAAGGAAAATATAAATTATTTAAATTTTGATAATCGTTAAAATAAACAAAAAAACTTACTCCAATAATTGCTAATATTAATTGTGAAATTATTTTAAACTTTGATGAAATTCCTGATGAGTTGCTATATTTAATCTTTTTAAAGTCGTCATACGCTCCTAATAAACCAAAAGAAACTGCAACGTATATACAAAATAAAATATTAATATTAGATAGATCTGCCCAAAATAATACTGATACTAATAAACCAAATAAAATTATTACTCCTCCCATTGTTGGGGTACCAATTTTTTTTACTACATGATCCTCTGGACCATCATCTCGAATTGGATTTAAAATTTTTTGTCTTGAAAAAAATTTAATAAAAGGACCTCCAATAATCAGCACTATGACTAATGATGTAAAAAAAGATAAACCAGTTCTAAAAGTTAGATATTTAAAGACATTTAAAAAACTAAAAGTATCAATAAAGGTTAATAAAAATTGATAAAGCATCTATCGTAATCCTTTCAGATTTTTTACCATAACGTTTAATCCTGTCGCAAGTGAGGCTTTAATCATTAAATAATCATTATTCTTTAAATCTTTTCTAATCAATTCAATAATTTGTGATTTGTTATATAAAATTCTACCTTTTTTAGCTTTTGAGATATTTTTAAATATTTTAGAGACCATTTTTCCTTTAACAAATACCTTGTCTATCTTTGTTTGATTTATTATTGGAGCAATAGATTGATGAAGTTTTTTAGAATGACTACCAAGCTCTAACATATCACCAATTAGTAAATATTTATTAGACTTTTTCGAGTCAATTTTATCAAAATTTTTTATTGCTGATTTTAATGATAAGGGATTTGAGTTATAACTTTGATCAATTAAATTTATCTTTTTATCATTTAAATTAAGAATTGAATGATCACCTCTCCCTTCAGGAATTTTAAAATTTAGAAAAATTTTTTCATTAAGTTTAAATATATTTTTATAAATACTTATAACCGCTAAAGCAGAGAGGGTGTTGTATACATTGCTTTGAAAATCATTGGATAACAAAAAATATTTTTTTTTGTTATTAAAACTAATATTAATTCTAAATTTTTTTCCAAATAACTTTATATTAATCAATTTAACGGTTGCTGACTGGTTTTTAATACCAAAAGAAATTACATTAAGATTTTTTTTATTAGCTATCTTTTTATGTAATTGAAAAAAAACATCGTCTGCATTCAGTACAACATATCCATTAGGTTTGACATTGTTAATTATTTCAGATTTTGCAAAAGCAATTTGTTTTATATTTTTGAAATTTTTTGCATGTGCATAATTTATATTAGTTATAACAGCAACATCTGGTTCAATAATTTTTGAAAGATAATCAATTTCGCCCTTTTTATCCATGCCAATTTCTAGTACTCCAAATTCATCATTTTGTTTTATATTGAAAAGACTTAACGGAACCCCAAATTTATTATTGTATGATTTAGGAGAAATGCTTGTTTTCGAAATTCTACCTAATACATTACCTAACAATTCTTTGAGTGTAGTTTTGCCACAACTACCAGTGATAGCTATTATATTTGTATCAATACTATTTCTAAAAATTTTTGAAACATGAGTTAAAAACCTCAAAGTATTTTTTACCTTGATCTGACGTTTAGGATTAAATTTATTTTGAAAATTATTTACCACAACTAATGAAGCTTTTCTCTTAAATGACTGAGTAACAAATTTATTGCCATCATTTTTTTTTCCTTTAATAGCAAAAAAAATATCATTTTGCTTTACTTCTCGTGAATTAATTCTTGCTTTTTTTATAGAAGTTGAATTTGGAAATTTTTTAATTTTAACAGCCTCTTTAATCACATTTAATTTTAAATTATCTGATAAATTCTTATTTTTAATTTTAATTGCATTCAAGATTACTTTTCTATCTGAAAAGAAAAATTTCTTATTTCCCATATCTTGTGTTTTCTCATGACCCTTACCAGCAACTAACAAAATATCACCTGAATTCAAATTATGAATGGCTAATTCTATTGCTTTTGCTCTATTGGATATTTCTATAATTTCTTTTTTTTTTATTCCTTTTTTTATTTCTCTTCTTATTTTTTGAGGATTTTCAAATCTAGGATTATCATTTGTAAGAACGATTCTATCTGCATAATCACTTACTATTCTACCCATTTTTGATCTTTTATTTTGATCTCTATTTCCTCCACAACCAAACAGAACTACAATTTTTTTATTTGGAAATTGCTCTTTAAGATTCAGAAGACATGTCTTTAAAGCATCAGGGGTATGAGCATAATCAAGAATTACTCTTGATAAATTTTTGATTATACCAATTTTTTCAAATCTGCCTTCGACTGGTTTAAGTTTTGGAATTACGTTAAAAATTTTATCTAAACTTAAATTACTATTTTTTGCAGCAATTATAGCCATTAAAACATTTTTTAGCTGTATTTTTCCAATTAAATTAATACTAATTAATTTTATTGAATTATTATATCTAATTTTAATTAATTGAGCCTCTCCTCTAAAACTATGATAAATAACTTCAAAATTATTTTTTTTATCTTTCAGCGTATGTAATTTTAATTTTTTTCTTATTGTAATTTTTTTAATTTCTCTAAATTCTGGTATGATTTCATCTGTAATTACATTTCCTTTTTTTTTTATTAAATATTCAAATAGATAAAGTTTTGCTTTTAAATAATCATTAAAATTTTTATGATAATCTAGGTGATCCTGTGATAAATTTGTAAATATACCAGAATTAAACTTTAAACCGTCTAATCTATTTTGCTTTAAACCATGGCTTGAAGCCTCCATAATAATATTTTCTATTTTCTGACTTTTCAACTTTCTCAGTATTTGCGCTAATTGGATTGGATTTATTGTCGTATTAGTCAAATTTAAATTTGTTCTTTTTGAT
>CACKKY010000040.1 GCA_902600855.1 uncultured Pelagibacteraceae bacterium
ATTTTACACCAAAAAAGTTTAATTGGGCCCAGGTTCAAGTTGAAATGAAAAACAAGTTAGGATTAGATGTTTATGAAAGTTGGTTAAAAAAGATTTCATTTATTGATGAATTTAATAATTATTTATTACTTTCTGTGCCAACAAGATTTATTAGAGACTGGATAACGTCTAGATATTTGGATCAAATTTTACAAATAATTAAAGTTTATAAAAAAGACATAATTAGAATTGAATTTAAGATAGTAGAATACGACAATAATTCAAATGACTTCTCAGAAACTAAAAAATCATTGGATAGATCTGAAAATATTTCTTTTATTAAAGACTCTCATCTTCAATATAATAGAATAGATCCAAATAAAAGATTTGATAATTTTATAACTGGATCAAGTAATAAACTTGCATACGAGGCTTCATTAAAAGTTTCAGAAAATATATCTCATTATAATCCACTTTATATTTATGGTGGAGTTGGAATGGGGAAAACTCATCTTTTAAATTCAATCGGTTTTGAATTGAAAGAAAATAATAAGGTCATGTTTATTTCTGCCGAAAGATTTATGTATCAATTTGTTAAATCTATCAAATCAAATGATATGGTAAAATTTAAGGAATATTTTAGAAATACTGACATTTTATTAATTGATGATATTCAATTTATCAGTGGAAAAGAAGCAATGCAGGAAGAGTTTTTCCACACTTTTAATGCTCTACTTGATAAGGGCTCGCAAATTATTGTATCAGCAGATAGACCACCTAATAAATTATCTAGAATACAAGAAAGAATTAAATCTAGATTTTCTGGTGGGTTAGTGGTTGATATTCAAAAACCTGACAATGAGCTCAGAAAAAAAATAGTGAAAACAAAAACGGAAGAATTAAATAATCTTTATGTAGACCAATTACCAGTTTCAAAAGAGATACAAGATTTTATAAGCAATCAAGTAACAGATAGCATTCGAGAATTAGTTGGAGCCATTAATAGAGTAGTTTCGTTTTCTAGAATTTATAAAAAGGAGCCAAATCTAGCAGAAACGAAGATAGTTTTAAAAGACTTGCTAAACTTAGGAGAAAATAAAGTGACAATTGATCTAATTCAAACAATAGTTTGTAAATTTTTTAAAATTAGTAAAAATGAAATGTTATCATCTAGAAGATCTAGGTATCTTGTTAGGCCAAGACAAACAGCAATATATTTGTCAAAAATATTAACATCTAAATCTTTACCAGAAATTGGAAGAGAATTTTCAAATAGAGATCATACTACAATAATTCATTCAGTAAAAACTATTGAAAAAATCAAAGAAAAAAATCCTGAGATGGTTGATAATATCAATAAGTTAAAAAATCAAATATTGTATAATTATAAAGGCAATGAAATTTAACGTAAACCAAAAAGATTTTCAATTAGCATTAAATTATTGCCAGGGTGTTATTGAAAAAAGAAACACTCTTCCAATTTTATCTAATATTTTATTAGATGCACATGACTCAAAATTGACTATAACAGCAACTGATTTAGATCTTATTTTTATTCATCAAATAAATAATGTTGAAATTTTACAGGAAGGAAAAACAACAACAGTTTCCTCTACTATATATGACATTGTAAGAAAATTATCCTCGGGAAAAAAGATTAATTTGACCTTAAATGATACGAATAAACTTCATTTAGAGTCAGAGAAATCTATTTTTAATTTAAATTGCCTTAGTTACTCAGAATTTCCTCTATCAGATGATAGTTTTAACCAAAAAGAATTTGTCATTAACTCAAAACAACTTTTAAAGTTATTGAATAAGTGTAAATTTTCAATTTCAAACGATGAAACTAGACACTATCTTAGTGGAATTTATTTTCATCAAACTGAAGTTGAGGACAAAATTTATCTATCAGCTGTTGCCACAGATAGCCACAGAATGTCAATTTCGAAAACAAGACTAAATGAAAAAATTGATTTTGAACCTATAATTTTACCAAAAAAAACAATTTTCCAACTTTGTTCCTTATTAGATAATTATGAGGGTGATGTAAAAGTTTCAAATGATAAATCAAAAATTAAATTTAAATTAAATGACAGTATATTGATTTCAAAACTTATTGATGGAAAATTTCCTAATTACATCCAAGTTATTCCTAAAAATAATCAAAAAAAATTAGAAATTGATTTAAAACTTTTTTTGAACTCAGTCGATAGAGTTGCATCAGTATCTTTAGACAAAAAAGATGGTGTAAAATTTAAGTTATCAAAAGATACATTAGATTTATCAGTTAATAATACTAACAGCGGTGATGGCAAAGATACTTTAAATGTTAAGTTTGACCATGAGTTAGAAATAAGTTTTAATTCAAGATATTTAATTGATGTTGCGTCACAGCTAGATGGAGATAAAGTTGAGATATTTTTTAATGATACTGGTTCTCCAGCTTTGATAAAAGATCCAGGAGATTTTGATAGTATTTTTGTTGTGATGCCTATGAAGGGTTAGCCTAATAAATCTAATTCTGAATAAATTTTTTCCTCTAAAATTTTCAAAAACTCTTCTTTTGGTAATCCCGGTGGAATCGATTTTAATATTGAAACTGTAATTGTTCTGTTCATTTTTTTAAATCCATTTTTAGGCCAAACATGTCCTGAATTTATCGCAACTGGTTGACAATTTATGTTTAATTTTTCATAAATTCTTGAAGCACCTTTCTTAAAGGGTAGTCTATCATCGTGGAGCATTCTAGTTCCTTGAGGAAATATAATTAATGGTCTATTTGAGTTGTTAATTATGTCAGAAATATTTTTAAAAAAGGTTAAGTTGTCTTTAGTAACTTTATTT
>CACKKY010000041.1 GCA_902600855.1 uncultured Pelagibacteraceae bacterium
TCATCTCTCTTTTCACTAATTTCATCAAACCATTTTTCTAAAATTGGAATTGCTTCCTCTAAGACTGTAGTTCTTGATGAATGAATTGTTTGTTTTCCTGCAATATATGCTCTTCCAACCCAATTTTTTGATTTTAGCTCCCCCTTATACTTATCTTGCCTAACATAAATGTGTAATCTGCCATCTTTTTTATGAATAACCTCATGATTAACTATTTTTTCTCCTTCTGATTGTAAATTTACCTCATTTGAGGTATTACTACCTTCATCATCAGAATTGATATGTGACTTTATATCGTCTTCTTTTTTTATGTCATCGCTCATAATTTCTGAAATTATTACTTTTTCAATTGATAATTGTCAAGAAGTTTGTGTTAGAGTAAAATTTTTTGTGTTAGAGTATTTTATCTTGTGTTAGAGTTTGTGTTAGAGTAAATCTTAAAATATAGATTTAATAGTTTTCTTTCCAGAATTCTACTTGAACTTGTTTTCCTGTGCTCTGAGCACCAGATTTAGTTGATAAAAGGTTATCTTTTTGAGTAAATCCTGAAACATTTTTCTTAGCTTCACCTGAAATACCTACATAAAGTCTATCTTTTCTTACAATTACCTTAGATAATACACCTGTTCCAACATCAACTGTAAGTACTGATTTTCCACATAAAGCGTCATATCCAGTAAGTATAGCTTTTCCAGTTTTACATGCATTTACGCCACTAGTTGGCTCATAAATTGGGAAATACACCCTATCTCTGTCAATAGTTGGCTCTGCTGTTAGTTTTCTTGAGCTTGTAAGGTTCACATACCATCCTTGATGAGCCGTTGGGCATGAAGAATTGGTGCAATAAGCTACTGTATTCTTAGTTATTTGCTTAAATCTAGGAAAATCGAGATCTTTTACTCCATATAGTCTATTTTGAATAGAATTTGACTGTTCTTGAAGCTTTTGAGTGTTTCCTGTACCAAAATATAACCATAACTTACCATCAGAGTTAAAAGTAGCCTCAGGACTTTTATATAAATATCTTCCATTTGTCGAACTTGCTTCTGTGTTAAAGAAAGTTGTCGTATCATACAAAGTTCCAACATCAGTTAGGTTAATTTTTGTAATTTTTCCTTCAAGATCTGCTGCGTAAACCATTGCGCCAATGTAATCAGCTTTGTCTGTACCGTTTGCAGTAATAACTCTTAAGTCTGCAGGTACTGAGTTAACAATATTACTAGAAGACGAGTCTGTAATGTCTATTTTCTTTAAAAGTTTTCCTCCATCTTCAATATCAACAATAAATACAGCTGAGCCATAATCAGGATTTGTTGCAGCATTATATCCGCCACCAAAAACAGCAACCCATTTTTCAGTTCCACTCACTTTAATTTTTATTATTCTTGGTGTTGACCAAGTCTCACCTAATTTACTATAATCGTAACCACTAGCTATAGTTCCAGAACCATAACCATACATATTTTCATTTTCATTTATATCCCAATGATGAACAACTTTAGCTGATGCATCATTTTTAAAAGCAAACAAGTGTTTTGGATTATCTATATCTGTTATATCTAATGCAAAGAAACCTTTTCCACCGGCACCAACTCCACTTATTAAAACTGTTCTCCATCGTTTAGTACCATTTCCTAAATCGTCAAAATAAATATCTTTCACAACAGGGGAGCCATCAACTCCATAAACCGCATTAGTAGTGTTAGCTTTACTTGATGGAATTCTTTCTAAGTTCTCAAATACGATAGGTGGGATATAGCCCCATAACTCTTCACCATCAGATGCTTTGAATGCATGAAGTATTCCATTGTTAGCTCCAGCAATAACAACTTCTGTTCTATCAGCACAGTTTTTACTTCCACATTTATTACTTTTAAAATTATTGTATCCATTTTGTGCTCTATAGTATGCATCTGTTTTGTTAAAGTTTGTGTTACCGGTATCAGCGATTGATGCATCTGGTTTACCTACAACAATTAAATCAGAATGGTAAATATCTGCTAACTTATGGATTTCATCTGTAGTACTTTTATCACCATCTTGATCATAAGTATCAACCCCTCTAATAAAATTAATTAAATTATCAATTTGAGTATCTGTTATAGCACTTTGTGCATTTGCAAATAGTTTTCCTCTAAGTTCATCTCGATTAGTGGTAGTAAAATTATTTGTTCCCTTATTTGTAAGTCCTATTGTCCAAATTTTTCTTGACGAAGCACTTTTGTTATTTAATTTTGTTGCAGCATCCCATTGTTCTGTGTCAAAGGTTCCATCAGCTTTAAGCTTATATTTCTTAAGACTTCCTTCCCACTGTTTATCTTTTTCATATTTAAAAGTTGATTGGTAAATAAAGTCACCCTTAGTAACATCAGACATGATTGCAGGGGTTGTGAATGTTAACCTTCCAGAAATGGCTTGTTTAATAGCATCCGTAAGCTTATTCAATAAATCAGTAGCATTACTCGCATATAAAGGGGTTTTAGTGCCCCCTTTTTGAGCCAATTGAACATAATTATTGTGAATAACGCCTAAACCAACAGCAAAAGTTTGGATATTATCTGCTTTATTCATCTGCTCAGCTATACTTAAAACAGAACTATGGCTCGACCAATACCCGTCACTAATAACAATTAGATAGTTTCTTGCACAACTTTTTCCAAAATTTGG
>CACKKY010000042.1 GCA_902600855.1 uncultured Pelagibacteraceae bacterium
GCAAAACAATTGCTAGCTGATGCTGGTTATCCTGATGGTTTCAATGTTGAACTCAGATGTCCCAATGACAGATATGTAAACGATGAAGCAATTTGTACAGCTGTAGTAGGAATGTTGGGTAAAATTGGCGTTAATGTAAATTTATTTGCTCAAACTAAAAGTAAACACTTTAAAGAGCTAAAAGATAATCAGGGTGATTTTTATATGCTTGGATGGGGCGTTCCTACTTTAGATAGTCATTATGTTTTTCATTATCTATATGAAAGTGGAGCTAGCTGGAATAAAGTTAATTTTAGTAACTCAGAAGTAGATGCTGCTATTAGAGTCATGGAAGGTGAAGTTGATTTAGATAAAAGAAATTCTGCTATAGCAAATGCTTGGAAGATTGTAAAAGATGATATTTCTTATCTTCCTTTACATCATCAAGTAATTTCTTGGGCATCTAAAAGTAATGTAAATGTTCCTATCAGACCAAACAATGAACCATTGTTCCGTACTGCTAGTTTTAATTAAATAATATTTTTACAAGCCCTTTATCATAATAAAGGGCTTGTAATTAAATTTTCACCAATTGATAAAATATTTTTTTAAACGTCTGTTTCAATCAGCGATGGTAATGTTGGTCGTCGCCTTTGTTTCCTTCTCTTTATTTAATTTTGTAGGCGATCCAATAAACAACATGGTAGGTGAGGAAACTTCTGATGAGGAAAGAGCAGAACTCAGAGATACTTTAGGACTTATGGATCCCATTCATATACAATTTTCAAGATTTGTAATTAATGCATCTAAAGGTGAATTCGGAATTTCATATCAATTAAGAAGACCTGTGTCGGAACTAATAGTAGAAAGGTTGCCAGCAACAATTGAATTAGTTATTATTTCTGCTCTAATTGCTTTAATTTCTGGTACTTTATTAGGGGTATATACAGGAATAAACAGAAAAGGTTTTTTGAGCGATGTAATTCTAGCAATTTCTTTATTAGGTGTATCATTACCAACTTTTGTAATTGGTATTTTATTTATTTATTTATTTGCAGTAATTTTAGGCGTACTACCATCTTTTGGAAGAGGAGAAGTTGTTGACCTAGGGTTTTGGACAACAGGTTTCTTAACAATCTCAGGGTTAAAAGCAATTATACTTCCCTCAATAACATTAAGCCTTTTTCAAATGACCTATATAATCAGACTTGTAAGAGCAGAAATGATGGAGATTTTACAAACTGATTATATCAAATTTGCTCGAGCGAGAGGAATTAGTGAGAAGAGTATACACTATAAACATGCATTAAAAAATGGGCTAATACCAGTAATTACTATTGCTGGTATAAACATTGGAACGCTTATTGCATTTTCTATTATAACTGAAACAGTTTTTCAATGGCCTGGAATGGGATTTTTATTTATTCAAGCTGTACAGTTTGTTGATATTCCAATTATGTCAGCTTACTTAGTTTTTATTGCTTTTGTTTTTGTAATGATCAATTTCATAGTTGATATTCTTTACTATTTTATAGATCCAAGAATAAGATTAAAAGGAGATGTGGTCAGTGGATAATAATACGACTAATACTTGGGATAGAATTAAAGATAGTGATATATATTTTAGTTTTATTAAGTCTCCAACTGCTATAATTTCATCCATAATATTATTCATAATTTTCTTTTGTTCTTTTTTTGTAGAATTTATTACTCCGTATAATCCTTTTGACCCATCTTCCTTATCTTTAATGGAAGCATTTACACCACCATCTTGGACAAAGGACGGTCTCGCAAAATTTATTTTAGGAACTGATGGTCAAGGAAGAGATATGCTATCAACGATCTTATATGGATCAAGAATTTCACTAATAGTTGGTTTCTCAGCAATAATATTTAGTTTAATATTAGGTGTAGGATTAGGTTTAACTGCTGGATTTTTTGGTGGTAAATATGAGATGTTTGTAATGAGATTAACCGATGTTCAATTAACGGTACCAAGTATTTTAATGGCACTGCTTGTTGATGGTATTGCAAGAGGAGTCATTTCAAGAGAAATGCATGATGAAATGGCAATTTATGTTTTGATATTTGCGATTGGTATTTCAGAATGGCCCCAATTTGCAAGAGTATCTAGAGCAGCTACTTTAGTTGAAAAAAATAAAGATTATGTTTCTGCATCAACAATTATAGGAGTTTCTAATTTAATAATTATGTTTAAACATATATTGCCAAATATTTTAAGACCAGTTTTAGTTATAGGAACTATAGGACTTGCGCTTGCAATTATTGCTGAGTCTAC
>CACKKY010000043.1 GCA_902600855.1 uncultured Pelagibacteraceae bacterium
GTCTCTTGTGATTGGTGTAGATGTATAATTCTTTGTCAATTGAAATTGATATACAACCTGATCACCCCATTTAAATGCCATCTCACACCCTGTTAAATAAAATTCCCACATTCTAAAAAACCTTTCATCAAACATTTCAATTATTTTATTTTTATTTTGAATACAATTCTCCTTCCAATTACGTAATGTATGAGAATAGTGCATTCGCAAAACCTCAATATCTGTCAAAATTAAGCCAGCTTTTTCAATAGGACCAGTAACTTCACTTAAACTGGGAGTATATCCTCCAGGAAATATATATTTTGTAATCCAGGGATGAGGGTCCCTAGGAGGGTTAACAGAGCCTATTGTGTGAGTTAAACATACTCCATCATCATTTAACAACTTATCTATTTGTGAAAAAAATTTTTTATAAAACTTTCTTCCTACATGTTCAAACATACCCACACTCACAATTCTATCAAATTTTTCATTAAGTTCTCTATAATCCATTAATTTAAAATTAACTTGATTTTCTAAATTTAGTTCTTTTACTTTTTTATTACAAAAATTTAATTGGTTTTCAGAAAGTGTTATTCCTGTTACTTCGCAATTAGCAGTTTTAGCAATATCTATTGCTAATGATCCCCAGCCGCATCCTATATCTAAAACCTTTTGATTTGGTTTGATATTTAATTTTTTAATAATGTGCTGTATTTTATTATTCTGAGCTGTTTCAAGAGAATCATTTTCACTTTTAAAGTATGCGCAAGAATATTGCCTCTTAGGGTCTAAAAACAAGTTATAAAGTTCATCGGAAATATCATAATGATGAGAAACATTCATTTTCGATTTTTTTATAAAGTTAAAATTAGTTAAATACCTATAAGAACCTCTAAATTTATTTATCAAGTAACTAAAAGTATTTAGCTCTTTTCTTCCAAAATTCATTAATGCTAAATTTAAAAATTCGCTAAGACTTCCATTTTCAATAATTACCTTTCCATCTGTATAAGCTTCCCCAAAATATAAATCTGGATGAAGTAATAGCTTGAGATGAAGTTTTTTATCTAAGATCTTTACTTTAATCGGATTGCTTTTTTTTGGAGCCCCAATTAAATATTCTATACCATTTGCATCTACTAAAATAAAACCATCTTGTTTAAATACATTATTTAGAAAATTTGCTAAATACATTTTAAGTAACTCTAAGATTATTTGTCGAAAATTTCAAATTATTAAGATTATTGATAAATCTTTCATTATCAGTTGAATTTAATAATCCTAATGGCGGAATAAGATTTTGGTATATTTTATCTTTAATTGAAAAATAAGAGTGTAAAGCAGAAATCAAATTATAATTATCAAATTCATTTCTTACATTGCACAATAGTTCATTTAAGTTATTTTCTCGACCCAAGTTAAAATCATCAAAAACTTTTCTTGATAAATTGGCTGTTACGTTGCATGTAGCAGTTATTATACCTGTACAACCTAGTTTTAAACCTTTTATTAATTTAGACTCTGAACCCGGCAATATAGAAAAATTTTCTATTTTCAAATTTTCATATAAATTATATGAGCTATCTTTTACCCCAACTATTTGATTTGGAAATCTAGAAACTAACTTTTCAATGCACTGAATACTAAATTTATAGCCACATAGTTTTTCAAAATTATAAAGTATAATTCTGCATTCTTTCAATTCATTAATAATTTTAGAGTAAAAGTTTATAACATCATTGTCTTCATATTTATAATATGCAGGTGGCATTATTAAGAATTTATTAAAACCTAAATTTATTGAGATGCGCATTAAAGCCATAATGTCTAACAATGAATTAGATCCAGTTCCTATAATAAATTTATCCCTAAGTTTGCTTCTAGGCAATTCATTTATCAATTGAATTTTTTCACTTAACGAAATCAATTGAGATTGGCCTGTACTACCGAAAAAAACTACTCCATGACAGCCATAATCAATAATATTTTCAGCATGATTAATAGTTTTATCTATATTTAAAGAAAGATTTTCATTAATTACAGACAAGGATGCAGCATATATTCCTTTAATTAAACTCATATTTTTTTAAAAAGATATAATAATTTTAAAAAAAAATGAATAAAATAAATTTAATAATTGGCACAGGAGTCTTGGGGGCATACCTCTCTCTTGAGTTATTAAATAATAAAGAAAAAGTAATAGTTACTTCAAGATCAAGGAAAAAAAATTATAAAAATTTTAAGTATTTAAAAATTCAAAATAAAATAAGATTTTTAAAACTCAA
>CACKKY010000044.1 GCA_902600855.1 uncultured Pelagibacteraceae bacterium
TTATGAATATAAAAAAAGTCTTTATTACAGCATATGATTTTGTCATTAGGAAATTAATAGAAATTTTTGGTACAATAATAGTCGCATTAAGTGTACTTTTATTACTTGCTTTAGTATCCTATAGCCCAAACGATCCAAACTTTATATTTCCTCAAAATGAAGAAATAAGAAATTTTCTTGGTTTTAGGGGTAGTTTTACTGCAGATTTATTTTTTCAAACTATCGGACTAATTTCATACTTAGTTCCTATTACTCTGTTATTTACAGGAATACATATTTTTAAATTTAAAGATCCCTTTCTATTAATAGAAAATTTGTTTTATTTAATATTATACTCAACAATCAGTGCTTTATTTTTCGGATATTTTTATTTAAATGCATTCACCTTATATATTCACGGAAATGGCGGTTTTGTTGGAAATTACCTAAATCAAACTTTTCTATATGATTTAATTAAAAGGTATGAAAACTTTTCTTATTTTTTTCTAATCATTTTTATCACTTTATTTTTTTTACTAAGTGTAAATTTAAATTTGAAAGGATTTTTTATATTTATCAAAAAAATTTATAATCTTATAAATAATAAAAAACAAAAAAATTACACAAGTGAAAATGAAATTATAAGTGAATATATTCCGCAAGATGAAATTAAAAACCTTATACAAGAAGATTTACCTTTTATTGGAAATGATGATAAAAATTTAACAAAAAAGATTAAGTTTGAATTACCAAAAATTGATTTATTGAAGATTCCCTTAAAAGATGAAAGAGAAAATTTGAGTCAAAATGAAAAAAATGACCCTGAATTTTTAGAAAAAATCTTGTTGGACTTTGGTGTAAATGGTAAAATAAAGAAAGTAAGTAATGGTCCTGTAGTAACCCTGAATGAATTTGAACCTGCTGCGGGTGTGAAAGTTTCAAAAATAATTAACCTTTCAGACGACATAGCAAGAAATACAAGTTCTGAGTCTGCACGAATATCAACTATTCCGGGAAGTAATACTGTCGGAATTGAATTACCTAACAATTCAAGAGAAAATGTTTATTTAAGCGAAATACTAAACAGTCCTAATTTTAAAAAAAAAGAAATTAGACTACCAATTGCTCTCGGTAAAAATATTTCTGGACTTCCTATCATAGGTGATCTTGCTTCTATGCCACATCTATTAATTGCCGGTACCACAGGATCTGGAAAATCAGTATGTATCAACACAATTATTTTATCACTTCTATTTAGGCATACTCCAGAAAAGTGTAAATTTATTTTAATTGATCCAAAAATGCTAGAGCTTTCAACTTACGAGGGGATACCTCACTTATTGTGTCCAGTTATAACTGAAGCAAAAAAAGCTGCATCAGTACTTGGCTGGGTTGTTAAGGAAATGGAAAGTAGATATAGATTGATGACTAAACAAGGTGTCAGAAATATTGATAGTTATAATATTAAACACAAACTTCCAATGCCCTATATTGTTGTTGTTGTAGATGAAATGTCAGATTTAATGTTAGTAGCTGGAAAAGAAATTGAAAATTATATACAAAAATTATCTCAAATGGCTAGAGCAGCTGGAATACATATTATAATGGCAACTCAAAGACCAAGTGTAGACGTTATCACAGGTACAATTAAAGCAAATTTTCCAACACGTATATCATTCCAAGTTACTTCAAAAATAGATAGTAGAACAATTCTTGGCGAACAAGGAGCAGAACAATTACTTGGGAAAGGTGACATGCTTTATATGTCTTCAGCAAACAAAATTATTAGAATACATGCTCCATTTGTTTCAGATAATGAAATAGAAAAAATAAATAATTTTTTGAGCACTCAAGCAGAGCCAGATTATGTTGATGAAATTTTAAATTTTGTGGATGAAAAGGAAATAAATGAAAATTCCAAAAATCAAGGTGATAGGGATGAGCTCTATCAATCAGCATTAGAAATAATTAAATCAGAAGGAAAAGCATCTACTTCTTTTTTGCAAAGAAAATTACAAATTGGTTATAATCGAGCTGCGAGAATCATTGATATGATGGAAGATGAAGGTATCGTAAGTAAGGCCAATCATGTTGGTAAAAGAGATGTTTTGTAATAAAAAAAATTTTTTATTATTATTTATGGTATTAATTTTTTTTGAAACAAAAGCAGAAAATAAAAATAAAATTATTTCAAAATTTCAAAATATTAAAAATTTAACTTTTAATTTCGAACAAAATATAAATGGAAAAATTGAAG
>CACKKY010000045.1 GCA_902600855.1 uncultured Pelagibacteraceae bacterium
CAGACATAAACATGTACAAAAAGCCCAATTGATTTTTAGAAAGCATAGAAATAATTTGTAGATCAATTTATAGTATAATCAATGGAAATAGCAGTTTTAGGCTTGGGATGTTTCTGGGGACCAGAAATTAAATTTAGTAAAGTTGAGGGAATTATTAGAACTGAAGTTGGATATTGTGGTGGAATAAACAAAATTACAAACTACGAAGAAGTTTGCACAGGCAAAACTAAACATGCAGAAGTTGTTAAACTAGAATTTGATCCAAAAATAATTACTTATCAAGAAATTTTAGAGTATTTTTTTGAAATTCATGATCCCACAACACTAAATTCTCAAGGACCAGATTTTGGAACTCAGTATAGAAGTGAAATATTTTATTTAAATAATAAGCAAAAAGAAATTGCTGAAAAAACAATAAAAAAAATAAACGAAAAATTATCAGGCAGAGTAGTTACAAAACATTCACTACTCAAAAACTATTGTCCTGCTGAAGAATATCACCAAAGATTTTTAGAAAAAAGATAATATGTCATTAGTAGATACCAATTGGTTAGAGGATAATATAGATAAAGTAAAAATTATTGACTCATCCTGGCATCTTCCTCAAACAAACAGAGATGGTTATACAGAGTATAAAAAAAAACATATAAATAATTCAATGTTTTTTGATATAGATGGAAACTCAAAAAAGAACATTGATCTTCCACATATGTTGGTCGATAATAACGATTGGAATAAAATTGTTTCATCTATGG
The DNA here is from genome assembly GCA_902600855.1 of uncultured Pelagibacteraceae bacterium. Taxonomy (GTDB): domain Bacteria; phylum Pseudomonadota; class Alphaproteobacteria; order Pelagibacterales; family Pelagibacteraceae; genus Pelagibacter. The sequence goes on from CACKKY010000045.1 coordinate 756, forward strand.
GAATTAATAATGAAGATGAAATTATTATTTATGATAATTCAGATGTGTTAAGTGCGTGTAGATGCTGGTATAATTTCATTTATTTTGGACATGATCCAAGATTAGTTCATGTTTTAAATGGTGGTCTAAAAAAGTGGATTAACGAAAATAAAATTACTACTGATGAAGTTAAAATTGTAAAAAAATCTAATTATATCTCAAAAGAAAACAAAAATTTAGTTAAAAATTTAGAAGAAATTAAAAAGAATTCCGACTATGAAATCTTTAAAGTAATAGACGCGAGAAGCAAAGAAAGGTTTGAGGGTAAAATGCGAGAACCACGAAAAGGACTTCGAAGCGGTTCTATTCCAAAATCAATATGCTTACCTTTCAAAATTCTTATAAATGAAGATAATACTTTTAAAAGTAAAGATGAAATAAGCATGATCTTTAAAGAAAATATTAAAAATATAAATTCATTAAATGTAGTATTTTCTTGTGGATCTGGTGTAACTGCATGTGTTTTGGCCCTAGCTTATTCTCTAATAAATGTTAAATATATGCCCACTATATATGATGGCTCTTGGGCTGAGTATGGTAAAAACTAAATATGAAAAGATCAACAAAAATTACTTCTATAATTATAATTTTCTTTCTTGTAATTACGACAGTTATAGTTGCAAGAACTTTGATAGGAAACCATTTTAAAAAAAAATTTAGCAAAATACCTCCTCCAGGAATAATAGTAACTCAAATTCAAAAAGAATCTTTTTCTAATAAAGTAAGTACTTTTGGTACTGCAGTATCAGCTCAAACAAGAGCATATAAAATTGAAAAATATGAAATCTTAAGTCCTATAAATTTTAATCAAATGGTAAAAAAGGGGGAAGTAATAGTTAAACTAAAAAATAGAGATATTACTGCACCATTTACTGGAGTTATTGGTAAAAGAAATTTTTCAGAGGATTTAGAAGTTTCAACAACATCAATTCTTATAAATTTTGAGGACTCTTCAACTATTTTTTCTGATGTAAATATACCTGAAATTTTTGCACCGTTTATTGATATTGGTCTTGAGGTCGATGTTAAAGTGTCTGGCTATAAAGACAATAATTTTATAGGATCAATTGATTCTTTAGCAAGTCGTATCAGTGAAGATACAAGATCTTTAAAAGCTAGAATAAAAATTGATAACTCTCAATTCAAAATACTACCAGGCTCATTATTAGAATTTTCAATAAAATATAATTCGAGAATAGCCTTAGGAATACCCGATACGAGTGTTTTAGTAGAAGGTGATAAAGTATACATTTATAAAGTTAATGATGAAGATATCGTTAAAAAATCTGAAATCAAAATAGGGGATAGATTAGAGGGTTATATTGAGGTATTTGATGGAATTAAGGAAGGTGAACAAATTGTAGCTGAAGGTCTTAAAAAAGTAAGGCCAAATGGTAAAATTAAT